>JBGALP010000285.1:0-5786 GCA_044223805.1 Agriterribacter sp. | reverse complement strand
ACCTTTTAAAATGGAAACGTTTTCTATGTCGTTTGGATTGATATCTGAAATTGCATTTACATAATATACATCATTACCGTTTACTATACTAGTAATGTTGTTCATGGTATTTTGTACGGGCACGCCATCAACTACAAACAATGGTTGGTTGTCGCTATTTAATGAACGCATACCTCTAATAACCATACTCACTGACGAAGTAGCAGCGCTACCGGTAGAACTGATGCTAACACCTGACACCTTTCCGGCCATTGAGTTAAGCATATTTGTTTGACTTACCCTGTTCATATCTTCACCTGCAATCTGACCAACAGAATATCCAAGTGATCGTTTATCTCTGGTAATACCTAAAGCCGTTACAACTACTCCTTCCAGTTCCTGTGCTGCAGATTGCAACACTATAGTGAGCTGAGTTTTACCGCTTACATTAATCTCGGTTGTTTTAAATCCTACAGATGTAAACACCAATACTGCATTAGCATTAGCAACGCTTAATGTGAAATTACCGTTGGCATCGGTTGTTGTTACATTTGGTTTTCCTTTTTCAGTTACGGTAACTCCGGCTAATGCGCCATTTGCATCGGTTACGTGACCACTTACACGAAAGTCTGCAGCAGCCGCGCTTACAAATGAAGCTGGGGTGGTTTCATGCTTTTCGTTTGGCTCTGAAAGCCCCTTTTGCTTAATTACATATACCTCCTTTACTTTTTCAAACTGTAAGCCGGCAGGAGATAAAACCGCGTTTAATACAACATCGGGATTTACGTATTTCTTAGCATCCAGCTCAGTATACCAAACCTTTACCGATTTCAGCGTATTTGACTCATAGCTGTAAAAAATACTTCCATAGGTTTTTTTAAACTCCTGCATAAATTCCTGTAACGAGGTGGTCTTGAAATCGTTACCCATGTTTAATGTACCATTTTGTGCGGGCAGGAGGGTAATATCCTGAGCCCACGAAACAGCAACACCTGTCAATATCAGCAGTGTTGACAGTAGTACTCTGAAGCAGCGTTTTGAAAAAGATGGCTTTCTTTTCATAACTGTTTTGATTGTTGATTAATAAATGATTAATTGTTGGTTTTCCAGTTGTATGTTAATATTTAAAGTTTTTGCGAGTATGTTAATGAGTGTTTGAAAATCGTTTACCGATACAACAGCCGTTATCATAAGCTTTCGCTCAGCCTGATTTTTAAAAATTACATCCACTCCGTAATACTTTTTTATAAGCGAGGCGATCTGTTCTAAAGAGGTTTCATCAAAATGCCATTCCTTATATTTCCATGCAGCCGTATATACATCTGTATTTACGCTGGTTGTTATAAAGTTTTGGCTATTGGTATCTAGGTAAAGTGATTGACCCGGCTCCAAATGTGCTTTTTTTGACATGTTGGCTTTAAGCGTTACGTTTATTTTGCCGCTTGCCAACACAACATCAGTTGCTTTTGAATGGGCGTTTACATTAAATTCTGTACCCGTAACAACAATATTGAGATCGTTAGCATGTACAATAAAAGGTGTTCCGTTTGTTTTTTTATGGACATTAAACCATGCATTACCAGTTAAGATTATTTCTCTTGTAGAAGTAGAGGAAAAATCCGCTGCATATTCGATAGATGATCCGCCGTTTAGAACAATTGTTGAACTGTCAGGCAACATAAACTCCTTTACCTCTCCGGGCTTTGTAAATTGACGTACAATAGCAGTTGGCTTTTGACTACTGGATAGATTGGTAAGAAGAGTTATTAAAACAACAATAAAAACTGTAGCTGCAACCGGAAGCATCCATGTGCTTTTACTTTCCACCTTTTTTTTTACTACATACTCCACAGGGTCTGGAAAACCAAGCTCGCGATAAATAATAGACTTCAAAAAACTTTTCTCATGTGTTGATAAAGGAGTAGTAGTTTTTTTATTTGCAACTTCTTTTACTAATTGTAAAGCAGTTTCTATTTTGCTGGTAAATTCCGGATGCATTTTTTGAAAAGATGCCCAAAAGTGTTTATTGTTTTGATCAGGAAAAAGCACCCATTGCTGAAAATATTCATCAGCAGCAAGTTCTTCTTCTGTAAGCTTCCTATAATACTCGCTATTACGGCATTCCATCAAGTAAATTAAGAGAGGGGCTGTTGATCAGGCATACTCATGTACATCCACAATTATTTTATGGGTGCTGTTCAATTGTATGCCATGAGGTGGCACATATTAACGCCGTTAAACGCCGGGTTTGTAATATTTTAAGCGCTGTAGTATTATTTAATATTATCTGGTATAGTTGGGTGCTTCCCTCGTAATTTCTATGTCATGCGCATGGCTTTCTTTCATGCCGGCATTGGTAATTTTTATAAACTGCGCTTTTTGTAAAGACGAGATATCAGGTGCACCGCAGTATCCCATACCAGAGCGTAAACCACCTGTGTATTGATAAACGATTTCGCTTAAATTGCCTTTAAAAGCTACACGTCCTTCAATACCTTCGGGCACATATTTTTTAATGTCATCTTCTACATCCTGAAAATAACGGTCACCACTGCCCTGGCTCATTGCACCTAATGAACCCATGCCTCTGTATTGCTTAAATTTTCGACCCTCATATATAATGGTATCCCCAGGACTTTCTTCTGTTCCGGCAAATACACCACCCATCATAACTCTTCTGTTCCGGCAAATACACCACCCATCATAACCGCGTCGGCTCCGGCTGCTAAGGCCTTTACCATATCGCCTGTATATCTTATACCGCCATCTGCTATTAAAGGAATATTCATTTTGCGCAAAACTGAAGCTGCTTCCATTATAGCAGTAATTTGAGGTACACCTGCACCTGCTACAATGCGGGTAGTACAAATAGATCCTGGTCCAATACCCACTTTTACTGCATCGGCGCCTGCATCTGCCAATGCTTTTGCCCCTGCAGCAGTTCCAATATTTCCCGCTATTATCTGCAGGTTTTTAAAACCCTTTCTTAATTTTTTTAAAGCATCAATCACGCCTTTGGTATGTCCGTGGGCGCTGTCAAGACATACCACGTCTACGCCTATTTGCTGTAACGCTGCAGCTCTGTCCATAAGATCGGCGGTTATGCCAAGCGCTGCGCCGGTAACCAAACGTCCAAAGCTATCTTTTACCGCATTGGGATGACTTTGTAATTGCAGAATATCTCTGTAAGTAACCAATCCAACCAGGTAGCCTTTTTTATCCACTACCGGCAGCTTTTCAATTTTATATTGACTGAGTATTTTTTTGGCTTTTTGCAGATCAGTTCCTTCAGGGGCAGTAATGAGATTTTCTTTTGTCATTACTTCGCTCACCTTTTTGGAGCCTGAAGTTTCAAAACGGAGATCCCTGTTAGTTAAGATGCCAACAAATTTTTTATTATCATCAACAATAGGAATGCCGCCGATTTTATTATCCCGCATCAACTTCCACGCGTCAGCAATAGTGGCATCCTGGTGTAGTGTTACGGGGTCAAGAATCAATCCGCTTTCACTGCGTTTCACTTTTCGCACTTGTTCAACCTGCTTTTCTATAGTCATATTCTTATGCAGTATACCTATTCCGCCTTCTCTTGCCAATGCAATGGCCAGATTAGCTTCTGTAACCGTATCCATAGCTGCAGAAAGCATGGGTATGTTTATGGTAAGATTTCTGGTAAGCCTTGTGCTTATATTCACTTCGCGTGGTAATACCTGGGAGTATGCCGGTACCAGCAAAACATCATCGAAGGTTAAACCTTCACCAAAAAATTTTGAGGGAAACTTGCTTTTGGAAGAGTTGATTATTGTTGCCATGTGCAAAGATAGTGTAGCGGACAAATAGCTTCCAAATTTAACTGCGAAGGAATAAATGAAATAATTATTGCATTAAGCATTGCTGCCAAACATGCCGGTCACGTTAATTTATACATTTTGCCAGGCAAGCTGCTTATCACACCTTTGAGCTCAAGGTTTAGTATAGCTCCGGCTATGGAACTACTGCTCAAATCGCAGCCGAGGTTTATTTCATCAATATGTAAGGGCGTTTTTTCTTCCAGCATTTTTATGATCTGTTGTTCATCAGTTGAGAAATCAATAAATAATTCTTTTTGCCGGGCTACTTTTTTTGAAGAGGTATTTGACCAGTTCATAAAATCGAGTATATCAATGCCCGAAGTAATTAAAGCTGCTTTATTGGTTTTAATAAGATAATTACAGCCAGCACTTTTTTGATCCGTCATTCTGCCGGGTACGGCAAAAACATCTTTATTATAATTATTGGCCAGTTCAGCGGTAATCATGCTTCCTCCTTCCAGTCCGGTTTCAATTACAAGCGTAGCATCTGCCATGGCTGCTACAATTCTGTTTCGCTTAGGAAAGTTTTGTTTATCGGGTTTGGTTCCTGATGTAAAATCTGTAAGTAGCCCACCTGTTGCAGTCATTTCTTTTGCAAGTGAAGTGTGAGATGGCGGATACATGCGATCTAATCCATGTGCCAGTACACCAATGGTAGGTAAAGCGTACTTTAATGCTGCCCTGTGCGCATCTGCATCTATACCGTATGCAAGTCCACTCACAATAATCACATTGTATTCAGCCAGGTCCTGTATTATTCTTTCTGTAATTTCTTTGCCATACTCTGTATGATTTCGGGTACCTATTACAGAAAGTATACGGCTGCTGTTAAGATCTGCCTTGCCTTTATAATATAGCACCGAAGGCGCATCGTAACAGTGCAATAATCTTTTAGGATATAACTGATTTCTGCGTGTAAGAACCTGTATCTTGTATTTCTCAAGAAACTGGATTTCGGCTTCCGCTTTTTTAAAATTGTTGAAGGTTTTTATGCTTTTGGCTCTAACGGTACCTATACCCGATATTTTATCAAGGTCCGACCTGCGTGCTGAAAAGATATCTTCCGCAAACTCAAAATGTTGTAGTAGTGTGGAAGCGTGTACATCTCCGATTTGAGGAACCATGGTCAGCGCTATTTGATAGAGAGTGTCTTTATCCATTGATTGGTGGTTTCGCAAAATATGATAAGATACAAATGAAAAACCCCTTCGATTTTAGCGAAGGGGGCTTCTAATCTTTTAACCGTTAACCATTAAACCTTATCCTATGAAAAATCGAATATATAATGGTTTTTTGAATTTTGAAGTTAAAGGACGAAATTTTTAATTAATATGGCTATAAATAGTAAAAAAAGCGGAACTGCAGGTGTAAATAAAAAAAAGAGGGCTGGATGGAAATCCTGCCCATTTCTAAATCCAATACCCTATGAAAAACCACTTAATTAGTCTATAGATTTTTGTAAAGCGTTGCATGCGAGTAAGTCACTCTTTAAAAAATAATCATATTATTATTATAAGCGCAAAACTGAAGATAGGATGAGAAGTTTGAATGGGGTAGGGGCAAAAAAAGAGGGCTGGATGGAAATCCTGCCCCGTTTCTAAATCCAATATCCTATGAAAAACCATTTATTCAGACCAAATATTTGTATAAAAGGTTGCATATGAGCGTAAAATTTTTTAGAAAATCCACTCATACGGTTTGAAAACAGATGCAATAGCATTAAAAAGTTACAATTATGGAAAAATGCGGGTAGTAATGTAGCATTATGGCTACGGTAGGGGCAAAAAAAGAGGGCTGGATGGAAATCCTGCCCCGTTTTAAATCCAATATCCTATGAAAAACCAGACATATAACGGGATGCTGTTCTCGATATTGTTACGGGGCGTAAAAAATTATTTCCATACAGCGGTAAATGTTTGCTGATATTCTTTAAAAGGTTTTTTGCCAAAATGGCCT
>JBGALP010000011.1:0-40284 GCA_044223805.1 Agriterribacter sp. | reverse complement strand
TTGGCTGCTTTTATAGTTTCCCTGACAATTTCCATTAAGAGACATTGGTTTTGGATAAATGCATTAATTGCTTTTATCTTAACATACATTTTATATCGATTTGACTTATTGGCCTGGACTTATTTAAAACAGTTTTTTGAGTACTTTGGGCAAAAGTTTAATAATTCTACGATTATTTTTTTATTCAATGGGATTATGCTTTTGACAATTGGACTTTTAATATTCTTTCTAAGACGAACAAATCAATTTATTGAAAATAATAAAATGGCGACGGAGTAAACCACTACTGAGGTTTTAGTTCAATAACTGTCCTTGCAACCTTAGACGTTTTTTACAAATCAAATTCAAGAGCGCTTTACGTTCTATGTTTCCGCTATACTGCCCACTCATAGTACTGTAAGGTGCAAACAATACTGCACGGGCTTAATAAGCAGCCGTAAATCTCATTTGATGATGCTTTGGATCTTCCACTTCATCCGCAATAACTACCGCCAGATCTTCTACAGACAAAACATTTTTTCCATTATCATCCATTACAGGGTAGTCAGTCCCCAGCCGATATTTTCCGGTCCTTCCCGTTGTTATGCCTTGGTGC
Source organism: Agriterribacter sp. (assembly GCA_044223805.1). Classification (GTDB taxonomy): domain Bacteria; phylum Bacteroidota; class Bacteroidia; order Chitinophagales; family Chitinophagaceae; genus Agriterribacter. The sequence continues at coordinate 39,689 of JBGALP010000011.1, read as the reverse complement.
ATATCCACAGCCGGGCTAAAGAACGCCCAGTCCAATGCTGTTTCTTCTTTTAAAATATTAAAATAATCTCTTGCCGCTTTAGCCCCCGGTACAAAAGGATTATCAGCGGGAAAACTATCTACCATCTGAGTACCATCAGGCAAATACAAACTACCTGCACCACCAATGCTAATAAAACGTTTTACGCCTGATTGTTTTACAGCTTGCTGAATAGCTTTGGAACCCTCTATAAAATCCTCGTACATGTTAGCGTTTGTCCAGCCCGGACTAAACGCATTAATTATTACATCAAATCCATTCAATGCCGATGCTAAAGCCTCAATATTTTTTACATCAACTGCCACATACCTTAGGTTAGGTTTATCAGATTGTTGTTCTTTTCTTGAAATTCCGGTTACCTCAATTCCTCTGTTTACTAATTCAATTGTTATTTGTTTGCCCACAAATCCTGTGGTTCCAATTACTGCTACTTTCATTATTTGTTTTTTAATATTTTTTTATCTTCTTATTCCGTTTGTACTAACCAGGTCTCCAAATTTTCCTTGCTGAAAATCAGCATAAGCCTGTGTCAAATCCTGTTGAGTATTTACAACAAACGGGCCTTGTGCCACATAGGGCTCATTATTTACCTCGCCCCCCAGAACCAGCAATTCTGAAGCTTTATTTGCTTTAAGTTTAATGTAACCGCCATCGCGTTCAAATAAAACAGCCTGGCTGGTATTAATGTTTTGAGCATCGTTTATCTCAAGTTGTCCATCCTGCAGATAGATGAAAGCGTTAAGTGCAGGCTCAACCGGCAATTCCAATACAGCGTTTTCATTCATAGAAATATGCCAGTAAATAACCGGCATTAACAATTGTGTTTTGGCTTTTACGTCAAATACCTCGCCCAGAATTACTCTGATGGTTGCATTATTCTGCTTTACTACTCCTATGTTTTCCATTTTAATATGACTGGCATCAGGTGCTGATTTTTTTAGTTTTGAAGGAATATTTAACCAAGCCTGGAAACCGTGAAATACCCCGCCGTTTTTATAAAGTTCAGCTCCTGTTTCCTCCATGTGCAACGCTCCTTTGCCAGAAGTAAACTGAATGAAATCGCCCGCTTTGTATTCAAAATCATTATCCATGCTGTCCCGGTGATGGGCATTGCCTTTTAATAAATAAGTGGTAGGAATAATGCCTGCATGAGGATGAGCATCAACTCTGAATGGCGCACCCTTGCTTAATTGAAGAGGTCCGAATTCATCTAACAAAAAAAATGGAGAAACATAATGCTGGTAATTTCCCTGTATAATATTTTTCAGGGCCATATTTCCCATTCCACCCGCAGTGCTATCAATTATTTTGTATACGGTTCGTAATTTTTGTTCTTGCCCAAGTGTCGATGCAGGTATACTATGAACTGCTGAAATTCCTGTTGTCATGATTGCTGATTTTTTAATAAAGTCTCTTCTTTTCATACCATTAGTTAATACAACTAGTGTTATCTTTTATTGATGGCAAGAGCAGTATCTGTTAATCTATGAAAATAGATATAGGACACCATCAGAAAGGCCAATGGAATTACCGGGAAAATAGCTACACTAAACCCATCTACAATGCCATGTGCTACAATGCCCGAAGTGAATGTGATAGCAAAACCAATGTAAGCCCACTCTTTAGCTCTTGCAGGAACGGCAGGTATAAGTAATACGAGCATACCTAAAATTTTAGCCATGCCCAGTTCCATGCGGAAATAGTCAGGAAAACCTAAATGCCGGTAACCCTCAATAAACTTGGGACTGGTAAAATACATAAAGGCTGATGTTGCCCCGGTTAGCATTGCCAATACAGTTGTAACCCAGTAAATTGTTTTTATCTTTTTCATTGTCTGGATTCTTTTATTGTGCAAACTTACCCTACCTTTGGTATACATTTTATAGCAGTATACTATTGTATAGCACTTTATCAGGTATACTATTGTATAGCAGATAACATTATTACGATGAAAAAAGAACTGGATTTAAAAGCCATTAAAGCGTGCCCCAACTCTTTTGTAATAGCAGTAAACGACACCATGAATGTGTTGACAGGTAAATGGAAACTGCCTATTATGGCATCGCTTATTTTTGGCAAAAAGAGGTTTAAAGAAATTGAACGTGAAATACCAAAGATTACACCCAGGATGTTATCAAAAGAACTCAGAGAACTTGAACTAAATGGTATTGTAAAAAGAACTGTTCACGATACTTTTCCTGTTTCGATTGAATATGAGTTTACGCAATCAGGCAGAAATATTAAAAGTGTGCTGGATTCGATGGTTGAATGGGGTTTAGAGCATAGAAAAAATATTTTTATCCAGGCATAATGAAATACTGCATGAACCTTTTACTAAACCAGAGTACCTAACAAAAAACCCGGAACGAGTGTGGCTGAACAAACAAGCCAAAAGCCGGGCAGTAGTTACTTGCGAACGAATATGAAATCCCTAAAAAGGCTTGCACAGAACCATGTTTTTCTTTCATATAGTTCACTTGATATTGCGTTAGCTGAGGAAATTGATGCTAACTGTTATAATTTATGGGGGAAATATTATTAGAGATGTTAGATGCCAGAAGCCGTCTGATAATGTTACTGTAATCTGCCCAGAAGTAAGCCAAATCAAACATCAGCGGTAAGTTTAGGTACGCCATTCCGTTAAATTTGAAGACTATGAAATCAATATCTGGATTATTTCTTTTTTTCCTGTGCGTAAGCACTTCACATGCACAGGTTGAAAATACTTCCTACGTGAATGCATCCAATGAAAAAGTACTTCAGCTTTCTATAATTGTTCCGGTAGAAGTACATGAAGCGTGGAAATACTTTACAATTGATTCAAAGCTTACCAAATGGATAGCGCCGGTAGCGCACATTGAGCTAAAAAGCGGCGGTTACATTGTAACCAATTACGACAACACAAAAACAATTTCGGATAGCAGTTCAATAAAACTTGGTATTATCAGCTATCTTGAAAACAGACTTATGATCCTGAAAGTTGATTTAAACAATAACTTTTCTAAAAAGGTACAGGAAGAAGATCAGCATCTGCAAGAGATAATTGAATTCGTTCCGGTTGATTCAGGAAAAACAAAAATAATCTCTTCAATGATAGGATGGGGACAAGGGAAAGATTGGGAAAAAACCTATGATTTCTTTTTGAAAGGCAATGACTGGACTTACAAAGAACTTGTAAAGGTGATTAAATAACCAAGCCGTCAAAAACTATACAGTAACATAAAAAGCATATCGGATGGTCTGGATGCTTTTATTTGTTTTCAATGAATACCACATCTGCTCGGCGGCATCTTCAGTATCTGCCATTTTACAGCATCCTCCTACCCTCTTTAAAACATATCTCAATTCAGGCAGAAAAAAAATTGTCCATCCATCCACGCCAATCATCCATTTTACAGAACACAATACCATTGCACTTTTGCATTGTCAATAACGACAATACAATTTAAAATAAAAAGCGATGGTAAATTTTAATGTTCCCGGCAGAGAAGAAGTATCTGCAAACAACCAGGAGATTTTTGACAACCTTAAAAAAGGGCTTGGAATGGTTCCTAACCTTTATGCAGTAATGGCTTTGTCAAACACGGCATTGGGCAACTATCTCAACTTCCAAAATGCCAAAACAACTTTCTCTAACAAAGAAAAACAGGCGGTGAATTTAGTTGTAAGCCAGGTAAATGAATGTTTATACTGCCAATCGGCGCACACACTTCTGGGCAAAATGAACGGGCTTACTGAAGAACAAACTATTGAGATCAGAAAAGGGGGTGCAGCTTTTGATTCGAAATTAAATGCGCTGGTTGCATTGGCTAAAGAAATAACTGAAAAAAGAGGCTTTATTGCTGAAGCAACATTAAATGGGTTTTTAAATGCAGGCTATACTAAAGGGCATGTTGTGGAGCTTGTGATGCTGGTAGCAGAAAAATCAGCGATGAATTACCTGCATGCTATTACAAAAGTGGAAATAGACTTCCCTGTTGCCAAATCTCTATAAACAAATTGCAGGGCAATTCTTTTTGCCCTGCACTAATTTTACTACAATGGAAAATAAAAAATATCCCTTGCCACCATTTACTTTAGAAACCGCTTTGCAAAAAGTGCAAATGGCAGAAGATGCCTGGAACACTAAAGACCCTCAAAAGGTTTGCCTTGCTTACACTATAGATACTGAATGGGCGTAACAGGACAGAATTTTTGAACGGAAGAGAAGAAATAACTGCTTTTTTACGAAGGAAATGGCAAAAAGAATTAGATTATACATTAAAAAAAGAACTTTGGGGCTTTAGAGAAAACAGGATGGCTGTAAGATTTGAATATGAATGGCATAACCATGAAGGACAATGGTATAGAAGCTATGGGAACGAACTATGGGAGTTTGATGAAAATGGCTTAATGAGAAAACGTTTTGCGAGCATTAACGATTTACCAATAAATGAAAAAGACAGGCAACTTAAATGAATAACCAGGATACATTAACTCTAGTTAATCCACAAAACGGCAACCTTGCTTTCAAAATACTTTCTTTTGGAAGCAACAGTTTTTTCGATCACATTCAGCGAAACAACTATTACTCGCTGATCTGGATTCAGCAAGGCAATGGAAAGTTAAAAGCAGATTTTTCAGAATACAACTATTCCGATAATTGCCTGTTGGCTTTTTCACCCTACCAACCCTTTATGCTAATACCTGAAAATGATGTGAACGGAACAGCCATTCAATTTCACCCGGATTTCTTTTGCATTCATAAACACCAGGAGGAAGTTGCCTGCAATGGCGTTTTATTCAACAATATTTATCAGCCGCCTGTTGTGGCAATTGATCACAAAACAATAGCTACTTTTCAAATGCTTATTCAGCAAATGAAAACTGAAATGCAAATTGCCGGATTAGCACAGTACGAGCTATTGATTTCATACTTAAAAATATTTTTAATTAATGCATCAAGGTTAAAAACAGCGCAACAAAACGCAGTGAAAAATGCTGTTTCAACATTGCAGGAACCTTTTATACTTCAATCGTTAAAAGAAGCAATTGAAAAAAACTACAAAGAAAAACATACGGCAAGCGATTATGCCGCCATTTTAAACATTACTTCAAAAGCCTTGGCAAAACTTACCAAAACACACCTCAACAAAACACTTACAGCGCTGATTTCAGAACGCATTATCATAGAAGCCAAAAGAGAACTTTATTTGACCAACAAGCCTGTAAAACAAATTGCTTATGAATTAGGTTATGACGATGAATATTATTTCAGCAGGTTTTTTAAAACAAATGCAGACATTTCTCCACAAATATACCGCAGCACAGTTGGTTTTGACCGACTGTCTTCGCTTAGTGCAAACTGAGAAAAAAGGAACATAACATGGGTATACCCATAGTGGGGCTTTACATTGGAGCGATCGGCAGTTGTAATTCTTTCGTACTGTAGTTTAGCGTTGACGAATATATAATTCGTCAACATCGGCTAGAACTTATTAATAGAATGGGAAACTGCTGTTTGGTTTGACATCACGTTAAACACTTACCTTTTGGTTTTGAAAGCCAGGTTAGAAAATTGGAGCATATTGAAGTAGGAAAAACAACCTTTAGTTACATTTTGGTTTAACTTAAAAAAAATAATAACATGAAAAATGCAATCAACTGGTTTGAAATCCCGGTAACAGATTTCGCAAGAGCAAAAAAATTTTACGAAACTATTTTGGGCGTAGAAATTATGGAAATGCCTTTCCCTGGAGGTAAATATGGAATGCTTCCCGCGGATATGATGAATGGCGGTGTTGGTGGTGGACTTGCACAAGGAGAAGGATTTGAGCCGTCAAACAAAGGAACAATTGTTTATTTAAATGGTGGAGAAGATTTGAGTTTATCTTTAGGTAAAGTTGAACAGGCAGGCGGAAAAATTATAATGCCCAAAACTTCTATTGGTGAGAATGGGTTTATGGCACATTTTATTGATACAGAAGGCAATCGCATAGCTTTACATTCTATGAAATAAGTGACTATGGCAGATAGCAAACAGTTAGCAAAAAAAAAATCAGGCAGGCAATAGCTCACATAAGTAACGTTGAAGAAAAACCGATAATGGGTGGCTTAACATTTATGGTAAATGGCAAAATGTGCTTTGGCAAAGCCATCCAGCAAAAAAGATAAACACAAATAACGTCAGCATTCATTCTGCCCGCCATTACCTATATAATTTCTGCAATGATGTAGTTATTAAACCTGATAACGTATGCCCACAAAAAACAAAACAACATATACCAATGTAAGTGTTGCTGATTTTATAGCATCATTTGTTGATAGGGAACAAAAGAAGCAGGACAGCCTGCGGCTTGTTGAACTGATGCAGGAGTGGTCGGGCTTTGAACCCAAAATGTGGGGGCCTACGATTATTGGTTTTGGAAATTATCATTACAAATATGCGAGTGGTCACGAAGGAGATGCACCTATGATTGGTTTTTCACCCCGCAAAGCGGAGTTTTCTTTATATGTGTATACACCCGGAGATGCCAATAAAAAGCTGTTGGATGCATTGGGGAAATATAAAATGGGCAAAGCCTGTATTTATTTTAAAAAGCTGGATGATCTTAACCTTGACACACTAAAAAAAATTTGTAAAGCCACCATCAAATACATACAGCAAAATCACGAATGTGGTGCATGCAAAGCGTAGAAATCCTGAAAACAGGTGACGAACAAATACAAAAGGCGCTCTGCGTTAACAGGCGCCGGTAGATAAGATAAAATACAGTTACCTATTTTTTACTTCCACCAAAGTTTTTGGAAAGACCGATTCCAACGCTTTTTCCAAAAGTTAATCCAAACGTATTAGTTGAACTACCTCCGGAAGGTTTGCTGCTACTATAGCTAATACCCCCAACTGTAAAGTTTAACCCGAAACCATTTTTTACATTGATAAAAACCGCCGGAAATGCACTAATACCAGCAGTATTACTCTTTACATTACCCAGTTTATCAGTACCAAAAACGCCCTGTACCTGGCCATAAATGGCAAAAATATTTGACAAACTTTTTGCATAACGTACAAATGGACCAACACTAAATATATTTTCTTTTAAGCCCGCGCCTGCAGCATTGGTATTATTCGCAGTTCCAATATCCGCTACAAGTCCGGCAGTCCAGTTATCAGTAAACTGGTAACCAATAGTGGGATTAAAATCGAAACTGGTATATTTGGTATTGTTGGGTGATGAAGGAATTTTGGTACTGGAAAAGTTAATGCTGCCACCTACTAAAATACTTCCTGTTTGTGCTTTTAACGCCTGCGATACAATTACAAATGCTAATGCAAAAAATAATACTTTTTTCATCTTTGTGGATTAATTTTTTTGAATAAAAACTTTAATCCAAAGGCTGATATTGATAACAATTGGTTGCACGATACCTGGCATTTTAATAATAATAATTTGTTAACTCAATATTTATAAATGCCCATTAATCACCTATCGTAAATACAATATCGTTGTATAGCATCGCCATACCATTGAATGTAGAAGTAAAACGACGCTATAGTCAACATCCAAAATTTAGCAAATACGGTACAAATAGAACCATGACCAACAGTAGTGAAATAATATTACGGCCAACAACAGTTACGGATTTAGAAAAACTTTTTGTAATTCAACTCGACGTAGAAGCCAACCATATAGCCGCGTTTACTTCTAAAGACGCTACAGATAAAGCAGCCTATCTTCAGAAATTCACGGGATTACTCAACGACCCCACCATCAATAATCAAACAATTACTGTAAACAACATCATCATAGGTAGTATAGCTAAATTTGAAATGAGGGGTCACGCTGAAATTACTTACTGGATTGACAAACCATTCTGGAATAAAGGTGTTGCCACAGTGGCGCTTAAAAAGTTTCTGGCTATTGAAAACACCCGTCCTATTTACGCAAGCGCTGCCTTCGACAATATTGGTTCCCAAAAAGTGTTAGAAAAAGCCGGTTTCATAAAAACAGGAACAGCCAGAGGGTTTGCCCATGCACGCCAGGTAGAAATAGAAGAATTTATTTATCAACTCGTGTAGCCTACACAGTTGAAATACAAACTTCTGCTGTCGCATTCCACCACTACAATTGTCGCACTCACACGCTAAAACATCATCTTTATTAACGAGATTTGACTGCAAATACATCCATTATGAACACTACACCCGCGGTTCAACTCGACATCTATATAAACTATCCCGGGCATTGCGAAGAAGCATTCCGGTTTTATGAACAGCATCTTGGTGGAAAAATAAATACGATAAGCTATCACCAGCAACCACCGCCCAATTTCCCGAAAGATTGGAAACAACCGGTATTGCATGCAACTATGGAGATTGGAGGTACGTTGCTAAGGGGTGCGGATATTCCCGGCGCTGAACCTATGCGGAGCGTTTACCTTACGCTCAGATTAAACACCCCACAAAAAGCAGAAGACATTTATAAGCTTCTTTCCCAAAATGGCGAAGTATTTATGAAAATGGAAAAAACTTTTTTTGCCAATCGCTTTGCTATGCTGCGTGATAAATTCGGCACATCGTGGATGTTACTTAATGAAAATTAGCAGTTGCTTATTTTAGTAAACCAATATGCAGGAAATAAATAGCCCGGATGAAAAAATGCTGGAAGCTGCTGCAATGGATGACCTTGCTGCCGCTGAAGTATCAATTTCGCACCTGCTGAAATGATAAAAACATTAATTGCAGCGGGCACAGAAGTAACAAAAAAACAATACCAGGTAAATTAACCCTCTGCTTTGCCCCTACGGAAGTGTTCACCACCCGCCTGCGAAAATTTGAAATGCAACCGCTACTCTATTCATGAAATTTTGAAGAAGAATATTTTATATTTAAGGCTTAAACGTTACAGATGAACACTTCTGATACGCATAATAAACGCATGGCAACCATGACCTTTGCTTCTGTTTATCCTATGTATGTTGCAAAAGTGGAAAAGAAAGGAAGAACGAAAGAAGAATTGCATGAAGTGATTGAGTGGTTAACAGGGTTTAATAAAAAGAAGCTGGATCAGTTAATCAAAGAAAAGGTGACTTTCGAAACCTTCTTTGATAAGGCTACACTACATCCCAATGCAGAACTGATCACCGGAATGATTTGTGGTTACCGTATAGAAGAAATAGAAAATCCTTTAACGAAGCAGGTGAGATACCGATAAATTAGTAGATGAGCTGGCAAAGGGAAGGAAAAATGGAAAAAAAGAAAATCCTTTAACGACGCTCGTAAGTTCTGGAAAATATTGATGTTACTGCCATTCACTTGCTTATTTTAGTAAAGAGGATAGATATAAATTTTTCTCCATGAAAAGCATCGCATGCAACGTTGCTGGACAAATAGTAAAGTCACCCTTAAAAACATATGAAGAAGCCAATCACTACAGTAATAGCCTTTTTTCTGATTTTGACATCCTGCAAGAAAAACAATACTGAAAAAAGAAACTTTTTGATATGTACTGCCGATACAACCCTCGATTCAGTAAGAACGATGCAAAGTCTTAAGGGAAGTTGGGTGCTGAAAAAATTCGTAGTGCCTGGAACGGTAAGGTTTTAAACCCTGAGCATGATATAAAAATTATTTTCAAGAAGATAATACGTATCAATTACTCGATGAAGTGATTGATTAAACAGGCATTAATAAAAATGAAGACTGAATAAATCAGGAAAGGTACCGTGGGGATGGGCATTGCAACGTCCTCCTTCTTATGAAACTGCTCAATACCTGGGCGGTTATATTCAAATTTGTAATCAACAGCTTTTTATAAACAGCTACTGAGACGGCAACGATAATCTTTTGGAAAAAATTTTACGCTCATTGATAATTGCTCTTGCAGAATAAAATAATAGAAGCATAGCCAACAATCTGATTTTACATTAAACGCCCAGCATCCACCGCACATCAAAAGCATCCGTAACTTCTATCAAAGCCGCTTTTTCTACCCTGTCGGTAGATTTTTTATTGTTCTTCTCCAGCTTTTTTTTCAGCAACAGCCTGTCTGCCGCATTTGTACACTGCAGAAATATAGAGAGATAATTCCCAACTCTTCTTCCTTCACTATGCACCAGGTCTGATCCGTGAATAATGATCCTGTCAGCAACCAATGAACCACTTACCACAGGAGTTTCTGTGAAACCGGGCAATGCCTGATCTAATGTTTCAAAGTGTAACTCACCGCCAAAGCAGGTTTGATAAAATGAAAGCGCCTTTTTACAATTCCCTGAAAAGGTTATAAAAATGGCAGCTTTCAAATAATCGGTATTATGTGTTATCATAAGCGCTTCAGTTAAGCATCAGGTATTACAGGTTCCACCAGTTTGATCAATTTTTCAATAGACTCCTGCCAACCCAGGTAGCACATTTCGGTAGGAATTACCGACGGTATACCTTCCTGCGTAGCTGTAAATTCGGTACCACACATCACTTTATTCAATTGAATAGTTGTTGTCATTTCACCAGGCAAATTGGGGTCATCAAATTTGTCGCTGTACCTGATATAAGCATTGGGTTTGATCTCAAGGTATGTTCCGCCAAATGAATGGCTTTTGCCGGTTGAAAAGTTGGTAAAGCTCATTTTATAGGAGCCGCCTGCTTTAAAGTCAAATTGTTGAACCGTGCAGATAAAACCGTATGGTGGCAACCAGCTTGCCATAGCATTGGCATCGGAAAATGCTTTAAATACTTTTTCGGGACTTGCTTTAATTACCCGGTGCAATGTTACTGTACCATTTGTCATGATATAAAATTTGAATGATGATGAATTTCGTTATCTCTCTTTAATCGTTGTCTTTTTGTTGTTCTATTTTACTGAACGTTATAATTGTTTTAGCTATTCTTTTGAATTTTATTATGGTAAGCATAAGATACCATCAAAATGCCCAGTACCACAAGTGGCAGAATCATAAACCCAATGTTTTTATCTACGCACGCATGGCTGATGAAGGCGAAGACGAGACTGAAAGTAAATCCTGCATAAGCCCATTCTTTCAGCTTTGCCGGCACTTTAGGAAAGGCAATGGCTGCAACACCCAGCACTTTACAAATAATGAGTGTATAGGCAAAGTAATCGGGATAACCCAGCGGTTTTGTACCGGCAGTTGCATATTGCGGTGCAAACAGTAAGGTGGCAAGGGGCATCAGTCCTTCCCACAATATGATGATGGCAGTAGCAACCCAAAAAATAATGTTGTTCTTTTTCATTTGACTCTTTTTTTAGTGGATGACCATACAAAGATGGTACAGCCTTTCAAAATTTATGCGTTACAAACGCGACAACTTTAGGGGTGGATTATGCCAAAACTATTTGTAATCTTTGCATCATAATATTGTAGCCTATGCTTATTTCCGTTTTTGTTCCCGAGTATGGTGTAATAGAAGCCATTACACCTCCATTCAGAAGTTTTAATACGGCAAATGAATTTTTGACCGCATTCGGTAAAAAACCAATTTTTAAAGTGGAGTATGTAGGGTTAAATGAATACGTGCCTGCCAACAACGGAGAATACACGGTTAAAACAAACAGGTTGTTGAAAGATGTTTCAACAACCGATCTGCTTATTATACCGCCCACCTTTGGAGATACTTCCAGGGGTATTGAGGCCAATGCGGCAGCCATACCCTATTTTAAATCGCTTCACCAGGCAGGCAGCAGTCTTGCCAGTTTATGCATAGGTGCATTTTTACTGGCAGAAACAGGATTGCTGGATGGAAAAAAATGTTCAACGCATTGGGCTTACATCAGCGAATTCAGGGAAAAATACCCACAGGTTGAAGTGGAAGATGGAGCAGTAATAACAGAGCACGACAACATTTACAGTAGCGGCGGGGCAAGCAGCTTATGGAATTTAGTATTGTATTTAATAGAAAAATTTTCAGACAGGGAAACGGCTGTACTGATTTCAAAATATTTTGCCCTGGATATAAGCAGAGACAACCAATCGCAATTCGCTATTTTTAAAGGACAAAGAAATCACGGTGATGCTGACATTGTTGCTGTACAGGATTATATTGAAAAACACTTTGAAGAAAAGATAAAAATCGAAACGTTGGCAAACCTGATCAATGCGGGGCGCAGAACGTTTGAGCGAAGGTTTAAAGATGCTACCAACAATACGCCCATCGAATATATACAAAGAGTACGAATAGAAGCCGCTAAGAAATTTTTTGAGGCGTCAAGAAAAAATATAACGGAAGTAATGTTTGGTGTGGGCTATACCGACACAAAAGCATTCAGAGATACTTTTAAAAAGATTACAGGACTTACCCCGATTGAATACAGAAATAAGTTTGCAAGAGTGGCTAACGAAGTTTGATTTATTAGCTATCAGCCATCAGCATTGAGCGTCAAGTGTCTTCCCAATATGTTACAGAAAATAATGTTCTTGTGCATTTTTTTTGCTGATGGCTGAAGGCTCACAGCTCATAGCCTCCTAGGTACGCATCGTATTACAACACGTAATATCCTTTCGCTTTTACTGGTGCCGGCATCTCCTGGTCTACCTGCAGCATTTGTTTAAGATTGCGTTCGATGGTTCTTGCTATAGAAGACATTGGTGTATCTGTAGGTTTGTTTTCAAATGGATCCTGTAAGTGTACCGCCATTCTCTCTATTAACAAAAAGAAGGAAGCCAGAACAGTAACCAGCGGTATCTCCACAAACCCTACATATTCAATTACACCAAACGGCAATAACAATATAAAGAAGTACAAAGCAAAATGAATGTACATACTGTAAGTAACAGGGAAAATGGTGTTTTTTATACGCTCGCATTTCCCCATCGCGTCGCAAAACCGGGTAAGCGTCCGGTCAAGTTCCACCTGTTGAAATTCGTTGATCCATCCTTCTTCCAATGCATGTTTAATATCTTTTGCATGAAGGTTAATGAGCGCATAAGGCACATTGTCGTGCGTGGAAGCAAAATGCATTTCTTTCTTTGATATAAAACGTTCTAATCCTTCCAGGGGATTAAGTCCGCGCAAGGATTGGCCCAGGCTGTAACACCAGGCAATTTGCCTGTTAACCAGTCTTTGCTGAAAGGCGTTTTTCTCTTCATTGTCATATCCGGGCTGAATAAAACTCAATACCTGCCGCGTAAATGTGCGGGAATCATTTACAATAGCGCCCCAGATAATCCTCGCTTCCCACCACCTGTCGTACGCCTGGTTTGAACGGAATGCCAGCAGCAACGATATAATGGTACCTAAAATAGTAGGCACGCCCAGCGGAATAGAAATATGATGAAGATTGAACTCCTTTGTTGCAAACCAAATACCGGTTGTATACAAGCTAATGAATAGTATTTCAAACTTTATTTTATTCAATATATACCTCACAGGTATCTTTCCTTTCAATAACATATTTCTGGCTTTTAATGATGCTTAATAAATGGCAGCAATGCATCAGAGGTTTGACCGCGATATTTATCCGTTATCTTTTTTCAACAACACAAAGGCACATTGAGATGCTGAGAGCATTTTTTGCACAGTTACTTCCTTCAAAAAATAGCGGGCTACATTGCCCATTTTTTTTGAGAAGATATAATTGTTCACTACGTTATTTTCCCACTCATTCAGCATGTCATTAACAGCGCTGTATTGGTATACCATAGTTTCCGGAAGAGATTGTGCAGCAACTGCTGTTGCTTGCGGCATTGTTGCATCCTGCATTACCAATTCCTTTTCTTTTTCCCAAAGACTATTGGAACTGCCACGGGCGGCTTTAATAAATGTTTTGCCTGCAGCTACATACAACATTTCACAACCACTACGGCTCAGCATGCTGAAAACGCCGGAGCGATGTTTCTTCTCACTGAAATCCCACTGTGCAGCGTCAAATACTACCATATCTGCATTTTTAAATTGCGCATAGTTGCGAAATACCGCGGGAGAATCGCTGTAGATATGATCTGCCGTTATTTTCACACGATTGCTATATCTTACCTTACATTCTTCTGTAAAGCTGTAAAACATTTTACTAGCTGTTTGAGAAGAGAAGGGTGATTGGGTTAGCGAAAAAAGATCATTGTAATTATCCGGAACAGGGCTTATTGAAAGAAAAACACAATGCAGGTTTTCGTTATCCGAAACAGACAGGATGGTTTCAGTAAGATCATGACAGTTGGTACTTCCGTTAAACGGGATGATAATAGTTTTCATTGTTATTGCTATTTTTTGAAATGATAAAAACAATTACAATAACAAAACTATTACGCACCTGTTAGGAGCGCCTAATAAAGCGATTAGAATGGCATTAGAATGTGGTGATAATAAATCTAATGTAAGCGGGATTTGCGCATATGCGTAGGCGTCAGCCATTTATGAATGGCAAATAAACCTTTACCTCTGTTCCTTCGTTTACCCTCGAAGAAAACTCAAGTACGCCCCTATGCAGCCGTATTATTTTTTGTGCAAGCGGCAGTCCTACCCCATACCCCTTAAACGACGATGTATTTGAAGCTCTGAAAAAAGGGTCGAATATATATTTCAGTTCATTTTCGGGAATACCAATGCCTTTATCTTTTACCGTAACAATGCAATGTGTGGCATCTGTGCGGATAGATACACTTACCTGCTGCATTTCGGAGTATTTGCATGCATTCTGCACAATATTTGCGAAGGCCAGTTTTAACAGGTTGGTATTCCCCAGCACAGTAAGCTGGTTTTCGGCGTCTGGTAACTCCTCCATGTTCATTTGCACATTGTTGCCAGGTTCTGTAAAATCTATCAACCGTTTTACAGAGAAAAGCAATTCGTCAATCCGCAGCTCGGCCATAAAGGCCTCTTTGCTGCTATAACCAGCCTGCGCCAGTTCAAGCAGGCTGCTGGTGAGGTGTTCGAGTTGTTCTGCTTCTCTTGCAATAATTTTTAACGCTCTCGTATATTCTTCCGTACTCCTGGATTTTTCTAATGCCAGTTCTGCTTCTCCCAGAATAGCCGTCAGGGGTGTACGTAATTCATGCGCGGCCTTATTCAAAAAATTATTCTGCGTTTCAAAAGAAGTTTCCAGCCGGTCGAGCATATCATTAAAGGTTTGCGTAAGCGCTGCAGTTTCATCTTTATTGGTACTGGTTTGTAAACGCAGGTGCAGGTTTGACGCTGTAATTTTTTGGGCATTCTGTATAATATGACTGATAGGGTCTACCACTTCCCTTGATATAAAAAAACTAACCATGTACACAACACCTATTGATACCAGCAGTCCTACAATCAGGTTTCTACGCAGTTCAAACAACAATTCTGCTCCTTCTTTATTCCATGCAGAAAGTATAATACTGTATGGCTTATGATGATACTGATACAATGTGCCATAATAATATACATCACCATTACGATACTGAGCAGCGCCGTTTTGAGAAAGGCTGTTAGCAAAGGAGTTGGCAGCAGGAATGCCGATAGAATCGAGCGCTATTTGCGGTGGCAAAGCATTGAAAATAAATTCTTTTTCTTCGGGTAGCCGTTGCAGGTGTTTTTCACGGATGTCATTATAGAATAAAATACTGCTGTCGTTTGCTTCAAAGCTGGCTCTGCCGGCTACGCCGGCCCGCACTTCCATCCGTTGAAAAAAATGTTGTTCTACATACTGTTTGGTAAAGAAGTACACCAGTACGCTTAGCAATAGAGTAATAGCCGCCGTTAGCGAAGTAAACAAAATAGTAATCTTGCTGCGTATACTCATAAATGCTATTCTGGTTTCAGCACATACCCCATACCTACGAGCGTATGCAGCATTTTTGTTTCAAAATCCTTGTCTATTTTTTTACGGAGATAGTTGACATATACATCAACCACATTGGTACCCATATTAAAATTGATGCCCCACACATGTTCCAGTATCTCCATGCGCGAAAGTACCCGGTTGGCATTTTTCATAAAATACTCCAGCAGCTTGTACTCAGTGGCAGTTAATATAATGGGATTCCCGTCACGCGTGGTGGTTTTAGTATGCATGTTAAGCCTTAGGTTGCCAATTTCGATAGTACTATCTTCCTTTAAAGGCGCAGCCCGCCGCCGCCCGAGTGCTCTTACACGGGCATATAGCTCTGATAATTTAAAAGGTTTGGAAAGATAGTCATCGGCGCCACTATCCAGCCCGGTAACTACATTTTCTGTACTGCCAAGCGCGGTCAGCATCAGCACAGGAACCGTAATATTATCTTTTCTAATTGCCTTACACACTTCAATGCCGTTCATTCCCGGTAACATAATATCAAGCAGTATTACATCAAAGTCATGCGATCTCGCCATCTGCAACCCGGTAGTTCCATCCAGTGCTACACTTACCGAAATATTTTGTTCCGTAAGTCCCCTTTGAATTACGGAGATAACCGCCGGTTCATCTTCTACTAAAAGTATATTCATACACAGTTTAAAACGATGAAAAATATCATCAAACCGCCAAAGCACCAAATGATTATGTTAAAGAAAACAAAACAAGCATGTAAAATAATTGAACAGCAGGATAATCCCTTACAAACGGAGAGATTCAAGTGAAGTATGAGATCTTCTGGGTTTACATATTGATACTTGCCCTGGCGGGCATATCACCTTTTTATATTGTCAAACGCTTACCTGCCATTTTCTCCACCAATATTACCACCAGTATGCCTGCTGTATAAGACAGAATATCAATCCATGAAAACGAAGTGCCTATAACCGTTTTAGCCAGTGTGGAATGTTGTAAGCCAAGTATCTCAACAATATTGAGATATTGCAAGGTTTCAATTACATATGAAAATATCAAAACAGCAATAGCGGTAATCAAAACAGGCGTATTGAAAAAAGATTGTACAAAACAATAGATGAGTATTACCACCAATACATCTCCTATGTAGGCCCGTAAAATAGAATCGTGTGAATACAAAGCAATCAATACTTCAGTAACAAATAATAGTATTGTAAGTAAAAAGTAACGGATATTAAATCGCATGGTGTTTTATATTGGTGCAATAACAGTAAACAGGTTGTTTTATTATAAAAATTAGATTGAAAAACAGTTTACTTATCCTAACTCTATCAACGTAATTTCCGGCAATATCCCTACCCTGCCAGGATAACCTATAAATCCATATCCCCTGTTTACATATAATTTTTGCTGAGCATCTTCGTATAGTCCTGCCCATTGTTTATACATGTACTGAACAGGGCTCCATTTAAACCCGGGAATTTCCACGCCAAACTGCATACCGTGTGTATGACCAGATAACATAAGGTCAATATCTTTATATGCTGTTTTTACCTGCGCGTCCCAATGGCTGGGATCGTGGCTCATCAATATCTTAAAAGGATATTTTTCGGCACCTGCATACGCCTCGCTCATTTTTCCATATTTGGGAAAGCTTGATTTAGCGCTCCAGTTTTCTATGCCCAGCAGCGCGATCTGTTGTCCGTTTTTTTCGAGCGCCACATGTTCATTCATCAGCAAACGCCAGCCCATCTCCTTCTGCATATTCTTTAGCTTCTCCAGGTTCTGCGCCTTTGCTTCTTCGCTTGGCCATTTGCGGTAGTCGCCATAATCGTGATTACCGAGTGTACTAAACACACCCATCGGGGCCTTCAATTTTGAAAAAATGTCAGTATAGTCATTCATTTCTTCTGCGTGATCATTTACAAGATCACCGGTAAATAAAATCACATCTGCGTTTTGTGCAAGAATGGTGTCAATACCATGGTCTACGGCTGCTTTATTGGTAAAGCTACCTGAATGAATATCAGAAATATGAATAATTTTAAGCCCTTTAAAAGCATCAGGCAAATTAGCATAAGTAAGTTTGATCTTTTTTATCTGGTAACGGTACTTGTTAGAAAATCCATATAAAAAAGTGGCCATCAAACCACCACCAATACCTAATCCCAGCCAGCTCATAAACACAGACCTTGAAATACCAGTGCTCTTAAATGACTCTCCGTGTTCATATTGATAAAATAATTTGCCGCCGGCCCATTGTAACAACCTGCGCAGATCATCCACAATTAAAAAAATAACCGTTAAAGCCTTCGATAAAAAC
Source organism: Agriterribacter sp. (assembly GCA_044223805.1). Classification (GTDB taxonomy): domain Bacteria; phylum Bacteroidota; class Bacteroidia; order Chitinophagales; family Chitinophagaceae; genus Agriterribacter. The sequence continues at coordinate 21,617 of JBGALP010000011.1, read as the reverse complement.
AGACCGATCAGAATGGCGATAAAATACGTGCGAAAAGTTTTGTTCCAGTTTTCAATATTAAAATACGGCATCAACAGCAGGGTTAGTACCGTTATAACACTTACGCCCCAATACAAACCAAAAATGATAAACTTCATTTTTGGCGCTGCGTTCTGCATAATAACTTTTATTGCCTGAAAAACATACAGGTCAATCAATATCATTATTATTACAACAATCCATGAACCGGAGAACCTGCGCATATATTATTTGAGATTTGAGACCTGCCTGACGGCAGGCGGGTTTGAAATTAAAACTTTATAAATTCTTCTAACTGGTCGTTGATGGTTTTTAGAGTAGCCATATCTTCAATGTGGTTTTCGCCATTGAGTAATTTATTCACAACAGATATGGGCAATTTATTGTGATGAACATACATTTTGAGATAATGCAATACACCGGTAAGATGTTCCATGCCCCGCAGGTTCCCTGCCCGTCCGGTTGACACGCCTGTAAGCAGCGCTTTCTTTCCCCACCATACTTTTTCAATGTCGGTATTGTCTATCATAGCCTTTAACACGCCAGGGAAACTGCCATTATATTCAGGTGTAACAAAAATAAATTTTGTGGTAGGAATCAGTACATCTTTTTCCAGGTTTTTTAATGCTTCGTTTCTCTGATTAACGTCCATATCTTCCAGAGAAACAAACTTTGCTGCTATTCCTTTTTCTTCCAGCAACCGAAGGTATTGTTTCGCTACCCTTATGGTATTGCTTCCGGGCCGGTTAGTGCCGGAGATGATCGTGTAAATATCTGACTGCATGTATGATATAACTGATGTGAATGAATTGTTCTGTGAATATTATACCGAAGCTGTATTTTTGTCAACATCTCCGGGTTGTATTCAGTTATTTGCCGCAGGCAAAGATAATCCTGTTTCAACCACCAATAACTAAATTATAAATCAGCATACCATCTTTATATGGAGTTAACATCTTACGGTCATTCCAGTTTCCTGGTAACTATTAAAGGGAAAAAGATACTCTTTGATCCTTTTATAAGTTATAACAGCCTGGCAAAACATATTCATATAGACGGTATTGAGGCGGACTATATATTCCTTTCTCATGGGCACGAAGATCATATAGCGGATTGTGTACACATTGCAAAGAAAACAGGCGCGAAAGTGGTATGTAACTTTGAAATTCATGTGTGGTTAAATAAGCAGGGCATAACCAATACCCACCCCATGAATACCGGGGGCAAATGGCATTTTGATTTTGGCACTGTAAAATGTGTGGTGGCGCAACATTCAAGCGGTTTACCAGATGGCAGCTATGGCGGCAACCCCATGGGTTTTATTTTTACCAGTGAGGAAGGCAATTTTTATTATAGTGGCGATACCGCTTTAACACTGGATATGCAATTGGTTCCACAATACGCGGCGCTGAATTTTGCCATATTACCCATTGGAGATAATTTTACTATGGATGCCCGCGATGCCGTTCAGGCAGCACGTTTTATACAATGCAGAAAAATATTGGGTGTTCATTACGATACATTTGGGTATATAAAGATTGATCATGATAAAGCAAAACAACTGTTTGCTGAAGAAGGTATGCAGCTGTTTTTGCTTAAACCCGGAGAATCAATGGATATGTAAGCGACATACCGGATTCAATGGTTTATTGAACAAGGCTTTAAAAACACCTGATAATATTCTACATTTGCCATTTGGCAGCAGATATATTAAATTTCGGTATAAAGTAATCATACGTAAATAAACTCATGGCAAGAATAATAGGTATCGCCAATCAAAAAGGTGGAGTGGGAAAAACAACAACAGCCATAAACCTGGCTGCAAGTTTAGCGGTGCTGGAAAAGAAAACGCTTTTGGTTGATGCTGATCCGCAGGCCAACAGTACCACGGGAACAGGGTTTGATCTGCATAACATTCAGAAAAGCCTGTACGATTGCATGGTAAATGAAATACCTGCAAGGGATGTAATTCTGAAACCGATATTCCTAACCTCGATATTATGCCCTCCCATATTGACCTGGTAGGTGCAGAAATTGAAATGATCAATTATCCCAACAGGGAAAATGTGCTGAAATACATTCTTGATCCTGTAAGAAACGATTATGATTTTATTGTTATAGATTGTTCCCCTTCATTGGGTTTGATTACGGTAAATGCTGTAACCGCTGCCGACAGCGTGGTGGTGCCTGTGCAGGCAGAATTTTTTGCACTGGAAGGGTTAGGCAAATTGCTGAACACTATAAAGATTGTACAAAGCCGTTTAAATACAGACCTGGCTATTGAAGGTATATTGATGACGATGTATGATGGCCGGCTGAGGCTATGTAACCAGGTGGTGAATGAAGTAAGACAGCATTTTGAAGAAATGGTTTTTGACACGATTATTCATCGCAATACACGGCTTAGCGAAGCGCCAAGTGTTGGTAAACCGGCTATTTTGTATGATGCCGAAAGTAAGGGTTCTATCAACTACCTTAATCTTGCTAAAGAAGTATTGCAACGGAATAACATGACCCAGATACACAGGAAGAAAGAATCTTAACTCTTGACAATGAGCAGCACTCCCAATAATAAGAAAGATGCTTTAGGCAAAGGGATTCGTTCCCTTTTGCAAAGTATTGACGCCGATTTAAAAACTTCATCGGGCGACCAATTAAAATCAGGCGTTGTTGATAAAGCCACTACAACGTTACGCGTTCCGGTTGAACAGATAGAACCCAACCCCAAACAGCCCCGCCACGATTTTGATGAAAAGGCTTTGCAGGAATTGGCAACTTCAAGAAAACTGCACGATGTAATTCAGCCATTAACTGTTGCTAAAATAGCAGGCTCAGATAAATACCGCATTATTGCGGGAGAAAGAAGATGGAGAGCATCAAAACTTGCAGGGCTAATAGATATTCCTGTTTACATTCGCCAGGCAAACGATCAGCAGTTGCTGGAACTGGCATTGCTCGAAAATCTGCAGCGTGAAAATCTCAACTCCATAGAAATAGCGTTGAGTTATAAACGCATGATGGAAGAACTGGATTACACACAGGAACAGGTGGCTGAACGCATGGGTAAAGAAAGAAGCACGGTTACCAACTATATCCATATGTTAAAACTTCCGCCTGATATACAGGTAGCCGTTCGCAATGCGGTACTGAGTATGGGACATGCCAGGGCCATTATTAATGTAGATACAGTTGACCAGCAGTTATATATTTTTAACGAAATAAAAAACAAAGGTTTGTCTGTTCGGCAAACAGAAGACCTGGTAAGAAATTTATACAAAACCACCGCTGTTAAAAAATCGGTAAAAGCCACGTTGCCCGCGCCTTACAAAAAAATAGAAGATAACTTAGCCTCTCATTATGCTACCCGTGTTAAAATGATGCATAATAAAAAAGGGCATGGCACCATTACAATAGAATATTTTTCGGTGCAGGACCTCAATACCATTCTTGAAAAAATGAATGTGTCCGCGGGCTGATATCATGAAATATATGTTTCGATTATTGTTTGTATTAACCTGTTGCTGTTTTTTACATGTGCATTCGTATGCCCAGCATGACACTATTCCTCCACCTAAAATAATAGATTCACTCTCCACAGATACGGTTAAACCTAAAGCGCCTGACGCAAAGGATAGCGTGATTGTTACAAAATTGAAAGATACAGTTGCAGTAAAAAAAAGAAGCCCGGCAAGAACAGCGGCTTTATTTTCTGCCATACTACCCGGCGCCGGACAAGCCTATAATAGAAAATACTGGAAAATGCCATTGGTATATGGCGCATTGGCAATAAGTATATGCACTTTTACGGATAACCTGAAATGGTTTCAAGAACCAGATATGCATACAATGTACTATACAATAAAGTACAAACAACTATAAGAATGTTTATCCTCAACTGATCCGCCTTTTACAGCACAAGCCAGGGATTTGTCGGGGCTTAAAAACTACGGGGGAGAATTCAGAAAGAGATGTTGATTATTCAGTTTTGGCATTTCTGCTTTTATGGGGATTAAATGTAGTTGATGCCGCTGTAGATGGTCACATGAAGGACTTTAATGTAGTGATGACCTGAGTATACAATTCGTTTGAGCTTCTCGCGCCTACCGCTGAAATACCGCCGGGTTAAGTATTATAATGAAAATAGGCAAAAGACCGGGAACAAAGCACTTCTACGCCACCCGGTAAAACATTATCTTTGCCGCCTGAAAATTTCAGCATTCAATTGTAGCACATGAAAATAGCATTGATAGGTTATGGCAAAATGGGTCATGCCATTGAGGAAATAGCAATACAACGTAAACATTCTATTGTTTTGAAAATTGCTATTGATAATACACAGGATAACACGGTAAAAAATATAAAAGAGGCAGACGTAGCTATTGAGTTTACCGGGCCAGATAGCGCGTTTGAAAATATAAACAAATGTTTTGAAGCGGGAGTACCCGTAGTTTCCGGATCAACCGGTTGGTTAAAGCAATATGAAGAAGCCGTGTGGAACTGTAAAGAACAAAACGGAGCGCTGCTATATGCCAGTAATTTCAGCATAGGTGTAAATATTTTTTTCGAGATCAACAAAAAACTCGCCCGCCTGATGGCTTCGCAAAGCGAGTATAATCCAAGCATTGAAGAAATACATCACACGCAAAAGCTGGATGCGCCAAGTGGCACTGCCATTACATTAGCTGAGCAGATACTGGAGGTAAATCCATTTAAAAAACATTGGAGCCTGAAAGACAATAAAAACCCTTCAGACCTGCTTATTACCGCCAAAAGAGAAGATCCTGCGCCAGGCACACATATTATTCAATATACATCGGCTATTGACGATATTGAGATCAAACACACTGCGCATAACCGGAAAGGTTTTGCGCTTGGTGCTGTATTGGCAGCTGAATTTCTGTATGGGCAAAGAGGTGTATACACTATGCAGGATGTGTTGGGGTTGTAATCAATTTGTTTAAAAAGCCGCGGTATAATAAGCCGAAGTATCTGCGCATCTGCAGCTTAATCAAAAGTAATCATTAATATTTTAATTAAATTGCCATATGCTTTCCAAGAAAACTCAATACGCATTTAAAGCCCTAATGTATATGGGACAGGCACAAAAAGAAGGACCGATTCTTATTGCCGAAATTTCCCGCAAGAAAAAAATCCCTATCAAGTTTTTAGAAAACATTTTGCTTGAACTCAAAAATGTGGGCATATTAGACAGTAAAAAAGGTAAGGGCGGGGGTTATTTTTTTAAAGAAGACCCTTCTACCGTTACGCTGGCAAGAATAATGCGCTTGCTTGACGGACCTATAGCCCTGTTACCCTGCGTGAGCCTTAATTTTTATGAGCGATGTAAAAACTGCGATGAAAAAAACTGCGAACTCCGTGATACTCTTATACAGGTACGAGACGCTACATTAAAAATACTGGAAAAAAGAACGGTGGCAGATTTGGTGTGAGGGTGAATGGTCAGTAGTGAATTGTGAATAATACTTGAAACCTGAAACTTGCAACTCGTAACCTGCTGATGGCTGATAGCTGACCGCTCATAACCTCTCCCCAAACAACAAACTTCCTATTCTCACCATATTACTGCCTTCTTCAACAGCAATTGCATAATCGGCACTCATACCCATAGATAAAGTGGTGAGCGATAAGTGGTAAGTGTTTGAGTGATTATTGATCCTATCGTATACTGATTTCAAATAGCCGAATTCTGCACGATACTATTTCTTTATCATCTGTAAAAGAAGCCATACCCATCAGTCCTTTTATTGAAACATTTTTAGTTCTGCAGCATGCAACAGAATATCATTCAATTCCTTTTCGTCTAATCCGAATTTGGTTTCTTCTCGCGCTATATGCATTTGCAGCAAGACCGGTATTACGCGGTTGTTTTTAGCAGCCTGTTTATTAATCTCAACAAGTAGTTTCAAACTGTCTACCCCATGTATCATGTAAACAAAAGTAGTGATATATTTTACCTTATTGCTTTGCAGGTGACCTATAAAATGCCATCGTATATCATGGGCAGCAAGGGTTGTTTTTCTATGATTTCCTGTACATAATTCTCGCCAAAATCTTTCTGTCCAAGATCGTATAGCGCTTTAATATCGGCAACGGGTTTGGTTTTGGAAACAGCAACCAGTTGCGTTCTTCTGATGCAGCTCTTTAATGATAGCTCTTTAAATAAATCAATTTACCATACTGCTAAATTGCGATTTGTTTCCATTGCAGGCCACGCATATGCCTTTGTAATAACCAGCAAAGTAATATAATAACAGGAAAGGCGAATTATAACAGCCATGAATACCTGATTAACAGGTAGTGTATTCCAACCAATGCTGAAATCATTATCATCTGCAGCATAACCAATATAAATCTTCCGGTTTGTTGCCTGGTATTAGGTTGCCTTGAAAAGGGAAGGTATTTTTGCCCTACCACACCCCATATCAAAAAACACAGGTAATCATTGGCTAATCCAAATATAAAATCATCCACTACTTTCCACCCCCATATGTGTAACAAAGTTAGCCGTTAACAGGTAAATGGGAAGGAAATATTTATAAAAAAGGCTGCTAAGACTTCAATATCAATTCCTTGCCGTTACAGCGAAGGTACTGTAATACACCCACGAAGCAGCGAAGCTTTCGCTGAAAGAAACAAAAAGAATAGCATTGGATATAGTGATAACCGGTAAATATATAAACCATAAAAAACTATTGCTGTCGGGCATCTGTTGCCAGGTTTCCACAACATTATTACCGCTCTTAAACACGAATATGAAAACAAATACAGCAATCAAACCGAGAGAAGGATAAAATTGAAGCCGAAAAATTTATCTCTGCTTGTTACCTTCCAGCACATTTCAAACCCGGCCTTTATAATACTGTTTTTACCAGCGATAATGGAAAGTCGCTGACTCAATGTTGTATTATTTTCCTTTGATACAGGAGCTGCTTTTACAGATCCCGCATTGTTACTCATCAGCGACAGACGCTTTGTAAAATAAGGCGCTAAAAAACGGCTCAATATCCAGAATAATAATATAGGCAATAAAAACGAAAGTCCAATCATTATTGCATGCACAGCATCAATATGCAAAGTGTATACTGTTCCAGTAAGAAACATCCATACAGGCGGTAACAGGTATGAGTACAGATGTGATCTTCGAAAATGAGTCCGACAACCTGTTGCTACATCTATATACGGGGCAATACCCAGAGCTCAATGCAATAAAAATGCTCATGCCTATCTGGAACCAGTTGATGATTTCTTTGATTTTAGCTTCGTTGCTGAAACGTAAAATGGAGAGATAAAGCAGGTAGGTAAAAAAAACAGCGAGCAATACGCTTAACACGATGGTGATGCAGGTTGCCAGCCCGGTAAATATGCCATAGTTAAACATCGTACAGCATATTGGCACAAGCGTAAAAGCAATCGTAAACTGAAAAAGGTATAACATAATATGCACCTGCCTTGCCATAAAAAGTGTTCTTCCATTTACAGGCTTTGGTAGTACAATATCATTATCGGCTGTATCAAGCAACACGGCTGAGAAATCTGTAATCAGCGTCATAGCCATCATAAAGATTACATACCCATGCAAAAAAATCATGGCTAATAAAAAGGAGGGCAAAAACAGGATCATTGCGCCTATAAAAACGCTGAACAGTCCATACACAATCAATACCCTTGTAAGATGATTTTCATTTTCCTTCTGCCCTTGCCTACGCCAGTTAAGGTATACCCGGCGCTTATCCATTATCATCTTGGTTTCAACAATGGTATATAACTGGGCTGTATCTATTCCCTGTTTCCGGAACAATGCGTCGAAAATATGTACCAGTTTAAGTAACCATTTTTCCATGCGGCTAACTTTTTATCACATCAATAAATGCACCCGCAGTTGACTGATTATGCTCACTGCCACCTGTAAGCGCCGTAAAAATATTTTCAAGCGAGCCTTTTTCGGCATTGGCTTTTAGGTTTTCAAATGTACCATCCGCGATCATTTCACCCTTATTAATAATGATAATCCGATCGCTTATTTTCTCTACCACATCCATAATATGAGAAGAATAAAAAAGTGTTTTACCCGCAAGTTTTAATTGAGAAAGGATTTCTTTTACCAGGATAACCGCATTTGCATCAAGTCCGCTTAAAGGCTCGTCCAGGAAAATAATTTCCGGGTTGTGCATCAGTCCCGATATCAATAATACTTTTTGGCGCATCCCTTTACTAAAACCATTCATCCGTTCGTTTGCCTTGTCTCCTAATTCAAACAAACGCAATAACTCCCAGGATTTTTTTTCAATTACAGCATCTTCCAGTTGATATAATCTTCCTGTAAACTTCAGGTATTCCAAAGGTGTTAGTACATCATATAATGCCGCCTGTTCAGGTATATAACCTATTCGTTTTTTTATATCAAGCGGTTTCTTGCGAACATCCATGCCCAACACAAACGCGTCGCCTTCAAAATCGTCAATAATTCCCGACAAAATTTTTATAGTTGTACTTTTACCCGCACCGTTGGGGCCAATATATCCTATAATCTGCGGTTCGTTAATCTGCAGGTCAATGCCTTTCAGTACATAATTTCCACTATACTGCTTTTTGAGTTGATGCACCCTAAGTATATCCATAATGTAAAATTAAGGCAAACAACTACAGGTTATGTTTGTTTATACCACAATCCATACCTGGTGAGGGTAAATGTAATTATTTTGAAGAATATGTTGAGGTGGATTGAAAGCTATATTATTTTAGAATGCTTCGCCCTATAACAATACGCTGTACTTCGCTTGTGCCCTCATATATCTGAGTGATTTTGGCATCCCGCATCAGGCGCTCCACGTGGTACTCTTTTACATAACCGTATCCACCATGAACCTGTACGGCTTCCGTGGTAACCCACATGGCGGTTTCTGATGCATATACTTTTGCCATAGAGCTGCTTAGCGTATAATCAAGCCCGTTATCCTTTTGCCATGCTGCGCGAAGGCATAATAATCTTGCGGCTTCAATACGGGTCGCCATGTCGGCTAATTTAAATTGTATGGCCTGGTGTTGCGCTATTTCCTTTCCAAATGCTTTACGTTGTTTTGAATATGCTACCGCTCTTTCATAAGCGCCAGATGCAATACCTAATGCCTGCGAAGCAATACCAATTCTGCCACCGGCCAATGTTTTCATGGCGAACGTAAATCCAAAACCATGTTCGCCTATTCTATTTTCTTTCGGCACTTTTACATCCTGGAACATAATACTGTGTGTATCACTGCCACGTATACCCAATTTATTTTCTTTCGCGCCTACAGTAATACCGGGAGTATTTTGTTCTACAATAAACACGTCAATACCTTTACTACCTTTTGACGCATCAGTTTGTGCCATTACAAGATAAACGCTTGCACTCTTACCGTTAGTAATCCAGTTTTTGGTACCATTCAATACATAGTGATCACCTTTATCTTCGGCTGTTGTATGCTGAGAAGTGGCATCGCTACCTGCTTCTGGCTCACTTAATAAAAAAGCGCCGATATACAACTCGCCGTTCTTTTTTCCCTGTGCCAGATAAGAAAGATAATCCTGCTTTTGTTGTTCGTTACCATATTCTTCCAAGCCCCAACAAACCAAACTATTATTTACGCTCATGCACACACTTACACTCGCATCAATCTTACTTATTTCTTCCATTGCCAGCACATAACTTATAGTATCCATTCCTGCGCCTCCATTTTCAGCTTTTACCATCATGCCCATAAATCCCAACTCAGCCAATTTTATAATTTGTTCTTTAGGAAATTGTTGCTTCTCGTCTCTTTCTATTACACCAGGCAAACATTCCTGCTGCGCGAAATCATGTGCAGCTTTTTGTATAATCATTTGTTCTTCAGTAAATTGAAATTCCATATGATAGGTATTGAAGATGACAAAAATAATTGAATTACCACATCAAACTAACAACCGTTCACGTTTTTTAAATAGAAATGAATCCTCAATTTAAAAAAATGTTAACCCTTTTTCATTAACAACTGATTACAACAAAAATTTACAAACTGTAACTAACTATGTATCATTAAATATTAAAAACTCCCATTATGAAAAAACTTTTTATCGCGATTGCTGTAGTCATATGCAGTATCAGTGCTTCATTTGCACAAACCACGGCGGCAAAACCAGCACAGGAAAAAGCAAAAACAGCTAAAAAAGCAGCCAAGCAAACCCAGGCGGCTACAGCTACTACCACTCCTGCAACTGCGGCTTCACCTGCACCAGCAGCTTCTGCCAAACCTTTAAAAAAAGATGGCACACCTGATAAGCGTTACAAAGAAAACAAACATCTGAAAAAAGACGGTACTGTCGATAAGAGATTTAAAGAAAATAAAAAACAGTAAGTATAGTTGTTTTGGGTTACAAAGAAAAGTCTGTCAATTTTTTGGCAGGCTTTTCTTTTTTACCACGGCATAGGCGATTTTAAAATTATAGCAGAGGGTAAGATACCATAGCCGTCAACTTAATCAAAGGGGTGCATTCTAAATTGTCGTTTCATTTTTTCAGCTTACCCTTCAACTCCCCTACTCCACCTACGATGTAGAGGGGAGCATGGTGCGTCAATTTGGAGTGCACCCATGAGATAATCTTTTAAATCTGCTGAATAAAATAAAAATATCTTTGCCCGAAAATCAGCAACGTTTGAATATTGCCCAGGTTAATTTACGAGTACAAAAAATTGTAACCATCGTTGCAGTTGTATTGTTTATCATAAAGATTATTGCGTGGTGGCTTACACAATCGGTAGCTGTACTTACAGATGCGCTGGAAAGCACGGTAAATGTGATTGCAGGTTTTATAAGCCTATATAGCCTTTCTATTGCCGCAAAGCCGCGCGATACTAATCATCCTTACGGCCATGGGAAAGCAGAATTTCTTTCAGCAGGTGTTGAAGGCAGTTTAATTATTATTGCAGGAACCATTGTTATATATGAAGCAATCCACAACCTGCTTTATCCAAAAGTGTTGCATAAGCTGGATTGGGGCATTATACTGGTAGCCATTACCGCAATTGTAAATTTTATTACAGGCAGTTACTGTATACGCATAGGTAAACAAAATAATTCACCTGCACTGATAGCCAATGGTAAACATTTACAAACAGATACCTGGACCACTGCGGGTATCATTGCAGGTTTGATTGTAATATTATTCACACAAATACAATGGCTTGATGGCGCCATTGCCGTTGCCTTGGCACTCTATATAATTTATACAGGTTACACTATTGTAAGAAGTTCTATAGCGGGTATTATGGATGAAGCGGACGAAGCCCTATTGCAAACAATGGTTGAATTATTAAATAAAAACAGGAGAGAAAACTGGATAGATCTGCACAACCTGCGTATCATTAAATTCGGAAATGTGCTGCATACAGATTGCCATCTTACTGTGCCCTGGTATTTGAATGTGCGGGAAGCACATACAGAAATTGATGCATTGACAGACCTGGTGCGGGCAAAGTTTGGCGAATCGGTTGAATTTTTTGTACATGCAGATGGGTGCCTTGATTTCTCCTGCAAAATATGTAATAAGCAAGCCTGCCCCGTACGCAAATTTCCTTTTGAAAAAAGGATAGAGTGGACAATAGATAATATATCTGTAAACAGAAGGCACTCGGCGGTAAGTGAATGACAATTGCAGAGCCTATCTCTCCATCTCCCTTTCCAAAAGAAAGGGAGCGGTGCAAAGAACAAGTCCAATCTCAATCACTTGCCATTCGTCTTAACAATATTATTGATACAACATTAACATATTCATCAGTATCTCTAAAAAGCAAGTATTGTGCGTTGGCACTCCCCCCTTCGGGGAGTCAGGAGGGGCTCTTCTGCCTACTGCCTTTTCACGCTTCCCTCAACTGGCTATGTTTTTCAATTACTTTCTCAAACAATTCTTCATTAAGCAAAGCTTTGATAGAAGGAATGATAAAATCGGGCGCATAACCGAAATGATGCAGATCATCTTCTTTTGTTACGCCGGATAATGTAAGTACTGTAGTAAAGCCCATGGATCCAGCTCCTAATATATCTGTGCCCATTGTATCGCCAATCATTATAGTTTCATCGGTAGCAAGGTCTAATTTTTTTCTTGCCATACGCATCATTACCGGGCTGGGTTTACCCACACTAAAAGCCTGTTTGCCTGTTGCTACTTCAATCATCGCCACATATGCACCACAACCTGCCCTATACTTGCCTTGTCCTACAGGACAATTAGGATCAAGGTTGGTTGCAATTAATTTTGATCCCTTCATTACCATATTAATGGCTTTATCTACTGACTCGAGGCTTATTGTTCTACCCTCTCCTATTACCACGTAATCCGGATGATCATCTACTATTGAGTAGCCTTCATTATGCAGTTCATTCAGCAAACCGCCTTCACCAATTACATATGCGGTACCTTCCGGTGTTTTTGAGGCAAGATATCTTGCTGTAGCCATACCACAGGTAAAAATATCATCGTCGGTTACATCAAAACCCATCTTCAACAATTTGTAACACACATCTCTGCTGGTACGCTGACTATTATTGGTTAAAAACAAAAAAGGAAAACCTTTTTGCTTTAATCCGTTTATAAATTCAACAGCCCCGGGAATAGGTTCGCTTACTTTGTAAATAACACCATCCATGTCAATAAGAAATCCTGCTTTATTCATAACATTTATTTAAATTTTTGAATACGGCAGCAAACGAAAAATGTTCAGGCAAAAAATGGTTAGAAAAAAAGAGGCAAGAAGTATGATCGTGAAATACAGGGCAAGCGCCCATTTGATTAGATAACGCAAAGATAGTGAAATTATTATTTTATTTTAGCGACTTAAACATTCAATCTCATGCCTGAGCAGAAAAAAAGCTTTGTTTTAACAGAAGACTGGACTGTTGTAATACTTGGTTTTGTGATTATCATAGCTGCATTAGCAGGTTTTTATTTTCCGGCTCCTGCATTTGGATGGAAGAGTGAAGAACTGGTTAGTAAAATTTTTTCAGCAGATAATCTTGGAAAGATACTGATCCAGTTTTTATTCACATTTGGCATAGTGCTGCTGGGAGCATGGCTCACAGCAAAGCCTATACGAAATATTATCATTGTATTTCCTGTTGTATTTATACTGAGCGTAATCGCCTTAATTGTTTCAGGAAGCGCTGCGCTTAAAGATTATAACCTTGAAGCCGTGATATTCAGTTTAGCAATTGGTTTACTCATCAGCAATACCATAAAATTGCCTGAATGGTTCAGGCAAACATTAACTACCGAACTGTTTGTGAAAATAGGATTGGTATTATTAGGTACCTCTATTATTTTTTCGGATATACTTAAAGCCGGGTCAAAGGGGCTAGTACAGGCTGTAGCAGTGGTAATATCGGTATGGTATTTTTCGTACTGGGTTTGTAAAAAACTAAAAGTAGATGAAGAGTTATCTATGATGTTATCCAGCGCTGTGTCTATTTGTGGCGTATCCGCAGCTATTGCAACGGCAGGCGCTATAAAAGGTGACTCAAAAAAATTATCCTATGTGGTTTCGGTTGTTTTGATTACAGCCATTCCTATGATGATAATTATGCCTTATATAGCAAAGTATTTTAATTTTCCTGAAGCAGTAACCGGCGCATGGCTTGGAGGAACCATTGATACAACAGGAGCGGTTGTAGCTTCTGGTACGCTTGTAGGAGAAGAGGCGCTTAAGATAAGCACTATCGTAAAATTTTCTCAGAATGTTTTATTAGGATTGGCCGCTTTCGCTATTTCCATATACTGGACGTATACAAAAAAAGATATGTCGCAAAATGCGGAGAACAAACCAACACTGGCCACTATCTGGGAAAGATTTCCAAAGTTTGTATTAGGCTTTGTGGCTGCATCACTTTTGTTTTCTTTTCTGCTAAGCGCTGATACTATTGCAGCCGTAAAAGCGCCGTTAAAAAGTATGCAGTCACTATGGTTTGTATTGGCTTTTACCAGTATAGGGCTGGAAACCAACTTCAGAGAGTTGTTTCAACTCAGCAACAGGAAACCGTTTTATGCATTTCTGATAGCACAGCTTTTTAATATTTTTATCACCCTCATTATCGCCTTTCTTTTATTTAAATAACGTAGTATATCAAAATGATATTAATCTCTTAACAGGTAGCTTTTAGTATTTTGCTATCTTTAATTTCACTTTTTATTATGGATACACGTAGAGAATTTATTAAGAAAGCCGCTTTATTATCTGGTGGCGCAGGACTGTTAAATGGATTACCCCCTTCTATTCAAAAAGCATTTGCTATTGATCCTAAAGCTGGTTCAACTTATTTAGACGCGGAACATATTGTTTTCCTTATGCAGGAAAACCGATCATTTGATCATTGTTATGGTAGCCTGCAGGGTGTGAGAGGTTATAATGACCCACGTGCTATTAGTTTACCAAATAAAAATAAAGTATGGGCGCAAAGCAATGCAAAGGGAGAAACCTATGCACCTTTTCGTTTAAACATCAGAGATAGTAAATCAACCTGGCTGGGTTCTCTTCCGCATTCGTGGGATAATATGACCGATGCAAGAAATGAGGGAAAGCACGATAACTGGCTCGAGGCAAAACGTTCCGGTCGCAAGGAATGCAAGGATATGCCACTTACTATGGGGTTTTATAACAGGGAAGATATTCCTTTTTACTACGCATTGGCAGATGCCTTCACAGTATGCGATCAACACTTCTGTGGTTCGTTAACAGGCACTACGCCTAACCGCTTGTATTTCTGGACGGGCACCATCAGGGAAAAACATGATGAAAACGTTATTGCCAATGTATATAACTCAGATGTTGATTATGGTAAAGAAGCAAACTGGAAAACATGGCCTGAATACCTGGAAGAAAACAATATTCCATGGAGAATATACCAGAATGAAGTGAGTATTGCCAGCGGTTTTGAAGGAGAAGAAGACGATTGGTTAGCTAATTTTACAGATAATCCTATTGAATGGTTTAAGCAGTTTAATATTAACTTTTCTCACGGTCACATGAAGTTTTTACCCAAAGCAGCGGAGCTGTTGCCTGGTAGAATAAGTGCAATGGAAGAAAAATTAAAAACAATGCCGGAGGGAAGTGCAGAAGCTGCAAGAGCTAAACGGGAATTGGAAGGAACAAAAAAATACTATGAATATGTAAAAGATGCGGTTAATAAATATACCGTGGAAAATTATGAGAAGCTTTCGCAGCTACATAAAAACCTGCACGAAAAAGCATTTACAGACAACAGGAATGACCCCGATTATCGTAGCCTTACCTCTATAACATATGAAGATGGCAATACTCAGCGTAAGATGCAGATTCCTAAGGGAGATGTGCTACATCAGTTCAGAACAGATGTAAAAGAAAATAAATTGCCAACGGTTTCATGGGTGGTGGCGCCCTCCAACTTCTCTGATCATCCGGGTTCTCCCTGGTATGGCGCATGGTATTTAAGTGAAGTGCTGGATATATTAACGCAAAATCCTGAAGTATGGAAGAAAACCATTTTCATTTTAAACTACGACGAAAATGATGGTTATTTCGACCACGTGCCACCTTTCGTTCCGCCAAATCCTTATAAAGAAAATAGCGGTAAAGTATCCGCAGGTATAAATACTAAAACGGATTATGTACATCAATCACAGGCATGGATGAAAAATAAAAAGCCCGATGAGGATGATCGCAATGGACCAATCGGCCTGGGATTTCGCGTACCATTAGTAATTGCCTCGCCCTGGACCCGCGGCGGATGGGTAAATTCTGAAGTGTGTGATCTCACATCGCCTATCCAATTCATGGAACATTTCTTATCTAAAAAAACAGGAAAGAAAATTGAATCGGGAGAGATTACAAGTTGGCGCAGAGCCGTAAGCGGCGATCTTACGTCCGCATTCAGACCATATAACGGCGAGAAAATTCCAGCGCCTGCGCCGGTTGAAAGAATACCATTTTTAGAAAGCATTCATAAGGCTCAGTTCAAAGATTTGCCCAGTGGTTTTAAAGCGCTGACGGAATCAGAAATACAACAAATCAATACAGACCGGTTTGCTTCTGCTTACATGCCCCAGCAGGAAAAAGGCACGCGTCCTTCGAATGCACTTCCGTATGAATTGTATGCAGAAGGGAAGTTAAGCGATGATAGAAAATCTTTTAAGATAAAACTGGAAGCGAAAAAGAATGTTTTTGGGGAAAAAGCAGTTGGTTCACCATTTAATATATATACTCCCTCAACGGATAGCCTTCCGCGCAACTACGCGGTATTGGCAGGCGATGTATTAACGGATGAATGGGCATTAGATGGTAACGGCAACTATCATTTGGCGGTATATGGACCTAACGGATTTTTCAGGGAATTTTCTGGTTCTGCAAAGGACCCTCAGGTAGAAGTAGCATGCGAATACCAAAGTGTTGCTGGCAAAAAAAATCTTACCGGGAATATTGTTTTAAAAATCAGGAACAATGGTACCGAAAAAGTAACGATTGAAATACCAGATAATGCTTACAAAGGCAAAACGCAAACAAAAATTTTAAATGCAAAAGCTCAAACAAGTGTGATCCTTGATTTGAAAAAGCAACAAGGTTGGTATGATGTAAGCGTGAAAGTGAAGGGTAATAATGATTTTGAAAAACGATACGCCGGTCGTGTAGAAACGGGCAAGCCATCTATCAGCGATCCTGTGATGGGAAGAACGGTGTAGTAGGATAAAGAAAATAGCGTTGAGCCAATAACGAAAATAATGTAAAGCGAAGACGCTTTCACAGCAATGAATTAAACAATAACTCATAAAAGAAACCCTGCCTTTATATGCAATGCATATGTGGAGCAGGGTTTTGATTTCCCGTTTGCTGTTCCCGTTTAAAATTTATTCGCTTTTATTAGTCGCGCCAGGCAGCCTGCTTTTTAGCCATTTTATTTGCCCGTTATGATTTGATTCATGCTCACATACATGAAACCATTTGCAGTAATTATTAGTGGGTTGTTCACTAAAAAATTTCGGATCTGTTTTCATCAACCATTTATCGTCTCTTTTCTTAAATTCAGCAAGCGTTTTTTCCCGCGTGGTTTTTAAAATATCCAGGTAATAATCCAGGTCATGACCTTTAATATTTTTTCTTCCTTCATCACCCAAATTCATAGCCGCACCCCACATCTTGTTTTCTTCCTCATTATAATCATTACGTCCTTCAAACGTATTTGCCTGGTAAAAAGTTTCCGTAGCGGCAAGATGCATGAGCATAGCGCCAATAGTATTCGCTTTCTCATCAAACAAAAAATCAAGATCGGTTTGCTTCATACCTACTACTGAATGTAACACAGTAGCGCGCATCCACGTCATCATAGATACTAATGTGCCTACCTGTGGTGAATAGCCCTGCCGCGGGCCAATAATATGCATACTTTCTTCGGGTAAGCCCTGGTGTGAGAAAGCCATTTGAGGCAGTAAAGGCAGTGCAGTAAATGCGGCAGCAGCACCCAACGTGTTGGTGATAAAGCTCCTGCGGTTATTAGTATTTGGCATAACAATGTTTTTAAGACAGAAAGTGATATCCAGGATAAATTATCGTAAAATATGCTCGTTGAAAGCTTTTACAATCGCTTCTTTCCCACAGTTTACATGAAGTTTGCTATAGATATTTTTAAGATGAGAGCGGGCGGTATCAAAAGAAATCCCCAGTTCATTACCTATCATTTTACTGCTATAGCCTTTGGCAAGGTATTGCAACACTTCAAGCTCCCGCGGAGTTAATTGATACTGGTTAGGCTTTATTTTACTCTGATCAAAACTGTTTAATACTTTTTTAGCGATAGATGGCGACATGGGCGCACCACCTTCTACCACCTCGTGTATGGAAGTAAATAATTTTTCGGGAGATATTTTTTTAAGCAGGTAACCATTCGCGCCGGCGCACAAGCATTTGAACAATTTCTCATCATCTTCAAAAACGGTATACATAATTACCGCGGTTTCCGGCACAGCTTCCTTTACAAGCGACACTCCGTTTATACCGCTTTCTCCCGGCATATCAATATCCATCAAAACCACATCAGGCTTATACATGCGTACCACATTGGCGGCATCATTGCAATTATTATAATCAGCTACTACCTTGTATTCGTCTGAATTATTCAATAAAAACACCAGCGATTCTCTCAGGCGGTCATTATCTTCAAATATTACAATCCGGATAGGCATAATGCAATTTAATAAACGCTCTATACATTTCATGTCACTCATTTGAGTGGCTACATGGAACTATACTGGCATTTCGGCTTCTAACCTGCTGCCGTTGACATCTGAACTGATCTTCAGCTTACCTCCCCATTTTTCAACCCGGGACCTCATATTTTTTAATCCGTTACGATGGGTAGCGGCGTTTATATTAAATCCTTTTCCGTCATCCTGTATTAAAAGATACAGTAAATGTTCATTAAATCTTACTTTCACCAGCACATTTGTGGCATCCGCATGTTTGTATATATTATTCAAGGCTTCTTTATATACTAAAAAAATATCTCTGCGTTGTTCAATATTCAGCTTTCGTTCCGAAAAACTTTCATCAAAATCGAGTTCACATTTAATATGATCGTTAGCTTCAAACAATTCAGCCGCGAAACGGCGCATCCGCGCTATGGTTTCTTCTAACGAATCATTCCTGGTGTCTATACTCCATATAATATCATCAAGCGATTGACTGGAAGTATTCACTTCTTCGTTTATACGTTTCAGATATTTTTTTGCCTCTGCCGGATCATCCATTTTTTGTGAGATAATGGCAGCCAGCATATTAATGTTCGATAAAGCCGAACCTATATCATCATGAAGATCGGTGGCTATTCTGTTGCGAACCATCTGTACAGCTAAGGCCTGCTTAAGCCTGTACCGGTATAGACTGTACAAAGCAAAGGCAGTAACAATAATGAGTAATGCCACAAACCACCATTTTTTCCAGAAAGGTGGATGAACAACAATAGACAATGAAGTTATTTGTGTTTCAACCTGTGAACCAGGAATAGAAGCCTTTATATTAAAAGTGTACTTACCGGCGGGAAGATTTGTATACGTTGTAAAGTTTCTTGACCCAGATTCAACCCATTGCTTATCATAGCCCACCATTTGGTAGAAATAACTATAGCGGCTAACCGAAGCAAAATCAAGTACCGCGAACCTGAAGGATACGGAACGATATTGGTAAGAAAGATCCAGCAGCTTTTTATAAATGAGCATAGTATCTTTCGCTACGGCAATATTATCTACGGCTATATTGGTTACCGCAACTTTTACCAACCGGGGGCTTTCTGAAAAATTTTCAGGCTTAAAAAAATTAAACCCGTTGATACCTCCAAATAATAAGGTACCGTCGGGAGCTTTGGCATAAGCGCCGGTATTAAATTCATTCCCCTGCAATCCATCGGCTACAGTAAATTTTTTAAATAATGACAGGGTGCCGCTTTTTTGTAAGGCTGACAAAGTAAAGCTGCATATTCCTTTATTGGTGCTTATCCATAAATTGTCTTTATCATCATTCATTATACCGTAAACGGTGTTATTGGGTAACCCATCTTCTTCCGTAAGCGCTGTTAATTTACCAGAGATGGTATTGTATAAAAACAACCCATTTCCTAAGGTGCCAATACATATATATGGTGATGAATAAAAAATACATTTCAGAATAATACGCTTATTACGCATAGCGTCGTTAAGTTTAGCATAAGCAGCAATAAAAGATAAGGTATGGAGATTAAAAAAATGCACGCCTCCATTTTCCTGCGCTATAAGTAAAATACTATCACCCATTGAAGCAAAGCATCTGATGGCATCCGCGGTTTGCGCCTTATCTTCCGGAGGTAAGGCAAAATCATATAGCAACCCTTTTTCTTTATCAACCTGTAATAGCCTGCCGGATTGAGTACCAGCCCAAATAGTATTATAACCCGACTTTGCCATACACCAGATGGTATTATCAGGTATGTTCAGTAAACTGTTTGCCTGCGGATAAAACCATTTTTTATTCTTTCGCGTTTTACTATCAAACAAAACAAGCCCATTGCCTTGGGTACCTATCCAGATGTCGTTAGCATCTGCAAGCAGTGATACCACCCGGTTTGAATTACTTACCATTGCATTATATGGTTGCAGATAATAAGAAGCGTATTTTTTATTTTTAAGATCAAGCGAAGTAAATCCTTTACTGCTGGTGCCTAACCATATTAAACCGTTTTGATCGGTTGTAATAGAACGAACAGGAGCTACTGAAATATTTTCAGGAACATTACTGTTTGCAATAAGGTTGAAATTATTCAATTGCTTATTGTAATAACTTACACCTCCACCATCCGTTCCAAGCCATATGCCACCCTGTTTATCTTTATAAATATCCAGTATGTCATTAAACCCGATGGAGTACGCATTTGATTTGTCGTTCAGAAACTGCCGGGTTGAGGAATCTCTGATATTATGCACCAGTAATCCCTTACCATAAGTACCAATCCATAATTGTCCTTCTTCATCAGCCAGCAGCGATTCTGTAACCAGGTCTTTTGACAAATGGGCAACATCTTTCAATCCCTTAAAGGGCAGAAAAAAACTATCCTGCTTTTTTTTAAAATATATGCCATTGCCATAGGTTCCTGCCCACATATTGCCTTTACTATCCTGTGTTATGGCGCTAAAAGCCGCTGCCTGTGATTTATCTGTAATCCAATATTTTTTTGAGGCAACATTACCGCTATTATTAAAAAAACATATACCCTTGCCGGTTGCAGCCCAAATATTATTTTCAGCATCTTCATACATGTGGTATACGGTATTGGAAATACCAGAAGCTGTATCATGTTCTATAGGAAAATGAGTTAGTTTTTTTGTTGAGCAGTTAAATTGAATTATACCCTCCGTTTCAGTACCCAACCAAACATTCCCTTTTTTATCTATTAACAGAGAATGGAGCACAGGAACAGAAAAGTTTGTACCAGGTAGTTGGGTAACTGGCGAAATATTATAATTCAGCAAATCGAGAACTTCCAGTTGTCCTTTAGTTGTAATCATCCATAGCTTGTTCGTTGAAACAGGAATTATTTTCCCAAGGCGACTATGCGTTGACGTAGTAATGTCATCAAAACTCTTTTTTAAAATCACAAACTCTTTGCCGTCAAACCTGTTCAATCCATCCTGCGTGGCAAACCAAATAAAGCCTGTTTCATCAGCAACTGCTGATATTACACTGTTTTGTGAAAGCCCTTCGTTAATCGTAATATTTCTGAAAAGAAAAGGAGAAGTAGACTGCGCGGACAAAAAAAATGAAAAACTCCAGCATACCAGTACAATAAGCAGCCTCATTATTCAGGGGGATTTGAAACACTTAAGATACAAAAAAACACTGACTGACAACTCCTACGTTCGCAGTATATATCCGGATGATTTTTATTTTTTTTAACAATAAAAAATAACGTTCAGCATACATGGCGTGTCATGATTGCAAAATACACATTATGAATCGGCATATTTTATTTTCAGCATTATTTGTGGTTTTGCTTGGGGCTTGTAAAAAAGAGGATAAT
>JBGALP010000284.1:0-6865 GCA_044223805.1 Agriterribacter sp. | reverse complement strand
AAATAGACCTCATATCTTTTTTACAAACGCTCACCGATTCTACCTTTATAGCCGATAAAAGATTTGCTCAACCTGAGTAATATAATAACTATTAGGAAATAGGTCTTACTGCGAAAAATAGCGCTGCTTTGCAACACCGTTCCCGCTGTTTTTTTATTATAAGGTTTTTTGAGTTGGGAAAAGAAGACCAGAGATCGAAACTGCTCTACAACTTAACGTGAGCCCAGTTTTCTTTGGTTTTTATGCGGTGAATCTGCATGTCAGACACATTAAATTTCTTGGCTATAGCCTTCAGTGTTTTCTTTTCTTTCAACATCTGCTTTATCACTTTCACTTTTTTAATATCCAGCTTAGCGCCTTTAATAGTAGGATTATCCTTGCGTTTTTTAATAGCGGCTTTTACTCTTGGATTTTTTTTGTTGTGGGCTGAAACTTCGTCCTGTGTTGCCCATTTGAGGTTGGCGTATTTATTATTTTCGTAGTTATGATCGAGATGAATAATAAACAATTGTTTTGCTTTAGGCTTTGGCAAAAAGTATTTTGCTACCAGGCGATGAACAAGCGCGGTAAAATACTCGCCGTTCAGTTTTTTTCTCCATATAGGATAATTAGCCTGCCTACTTAGCTTAAGAATAAACCCATCCGACAAACGCTTATTATACTTGATTATTCTCCCATGGCTGGAGATAGCGTATTTGTACCAAACCGCTCCACTTGTTTCATGATCGGGCAGATCTTTCCAAACTTCATTTGGAAGCATTTTTACAGATTCCCTGATGGCCATTGCTTTTTTGTGTTTATGTTTAAATAATAAATATTACTTGCTTCCTTTTACAGGTAGTTAAGTACAGCAATGTTCTTCAATATTTAGCCGGAAATAATTTAATGGCGTTGCCATAGGCAGGTAATAATAAAAGTTGGGGTTTATTTAATAGTATAGCAGTATTTTCCGAAGTTACAAACTGGTTTGGATATTAAAAGAAAATATTTACATTTTTAGTCCTTCAACTAAAATAATAACCATATTCTCTTCCAATTGCTCAGCCGAAATTTTTTGCAAAGAACGATGCCACGATTCAATGCCGCTTACGGCATGTAACATAATAAGCACAGCAGTAGGCGCGTCCATTGATTTTATCTGTCTCTTCCGTATGCCCTCTTCTATAATATTTGCCAGGCGCTGGCGGTAAGATCTTCGTTGCGTTTTAAAATTAGACAGATATGGCTCAGTAAGATGACGCCATTCCCTGTCTGCAACGTGTACCTCCTCGTAGTTATTAATCATTTGCCCGATGTGGAAACGCAAAATGGATTTTATTTTTTCAATAGCGTTTAGCTGGCTGCTTTCTATTGCTTCAAGGTTTAACAACAGCAGGTTAGCTGTGCGAAAGCAGATATCCTGCAGTATTTCAGCCTTTGATTGAATGTGATTATACAAACTTGCGGCCTCAACGCCCACTTCTTCAGCCAGGTCGCGCATAGATGTGGCAGAAAAACCTTTCTCCCTGAAAAGCCGGGCAGCTTTACCAACTATTACTTGCTTTTTAGAACTGTTTTTATGGGTTTTTATCGCGGGCATGTTAGATATTTAAATGCGAAAGGGGATAATTATATTCAATTGATGGTCCAGCTTACGGCTCCATTCTTCTCATCCTTTAATATAATGCCCTGTTGCTGCAACTGATTTCTTATTTTGTCGGATGTAACAAAATCTTTTTTAGCCCTTGCCTCTTTTCTTATCTGTATAAGTAATTGCAACACCCCATCCAACATAGCGCCGTTATCTTCTTTTTCATCCTTTAATCCAAAAATATTAAACAGGTATATTTTAAATTGCTGTTTCAATAATTCAATTGTTGAGGTGGCTATATGCTGTATTGGTATTTGACCGCCTTTTATTGAATTAATCACCGGAACCAGTTCAAACATATTCGCCAGCACTTTTGCAGTATTGAAATCATCGTTCATAGACTCATCGAAGCCGCCAATAAGTTGTTTGCAGCGCTGGTCGAGTTCGGGATCTTCTGGTTGCTTATTCTCATTCCCATCAGTAACTAAT
Organism: Agriterribacter sp.; assembly: GCA_044223805.1. Lineage (GTDB taxonomy): Bacteria > Bacteroidota > Bacteroidia > Chitinophagales > Chitinophagaceae > Agriterribacter. The sequence continues at coordinate 4,806 of JBGALP010000284.1, read as the reverse complement.
TTCTCCAGGTTGTTATAGGCTTCCCATAACCGCTTCAATCCCTTTTCTGCGGCCTGCAATGCCTCATTGCTAAAGTCGAGAGTACTGCGATAATGCGTTTGAAGCATAAAAAACCGCACCGTCATGGGAGAATATGCTTTTTCCAATAAAGGATGATCACCTGAAAATAGCTGATGAGGAAGAAAACCATTGCCGGCGGTTTTGCTCATTCTGGCGCCATTAACGGTAAGCATATTGGTATGCAACCAATAATTAACCGGGCTAACATGGTAGCATGCCTGCGACTGCGCTATCTCGTTAGTATGGTGCGTAGCGGCTAAATCCATTCCCCCGCCATGAATATCGAATTGTTTTCCCAGGTATTTTTCACTCATAGCCGAACACTCAATATGCCAGCCCGGAAAACCCATTCCCCAGGGTGAGGGCCATTGCATCAGATGTTCTGGTTTTGCCTTAATCCACAATGCAAAATCAAGGCGCCCTTTTTTTTCATCCTGCCCACCCAATTCACGGGTACCTTCCATCAGGTCTTCCAGTTTCCTGTTGGTGAGTATGCCGTAAGGTTTTTCCTTATCATATTTTTCTACATCAAAATATACGGTGCCATTTACCTCATACGCATACCCGTTAGCCAGTATATGCTTTACCATTTCAATCTGTTCAGAAATATGACCTGTGGCGGTGGGCTCAATAGTAGGAGGTTCGTTATTAAACAAGTCCATTACTTTATGAAAACCCAACGTATATTTTTGTACGATTTCCATAGGCTCCAGTTTTTCGAGCCTGGCTTTTTTTGAGAATTTATCATCGCCCTCATCACGGTCTCCTTCAAGATGCCCGGCATCCGTAATATTTCTTACATACCTCACCTTAAAACCGAGGTATTTAAGGTAACGGTACATAATATCAAAAGAGATGAAAGTTCTGCAGTTGCCCAGGTGCACATCACTATATACCGTTGGTCCACAAACATACATGCCTACGTGTCCGGGGGTAAGAGGAATAAAAGTTTCTTTTTGTCTTGTAAGAGAATTGTACAATTTCAACTCTGCCATATCCAATACGATGTTATATGTGTTTAATGCAAATATAAATGGAATAAGTGTGACGCTGTTAATGATTAGTGAGCTTAGCCGCAGGGTGTAAATTGGCTAATGTAACATCGGCCACCAGGGGAAAGTGATCGGATAATATATCTGGTAAGCGGCTGCATTGTATAATATTAAACCGGGGGTCAGCAAAAATATAATCTATTCTTAAGGTAGAAAGGTCTCTCATAAACCCTGAAGAAAAACTGTAGAAGGTTTGCCCGAAACCAAAACTTCGTGCAATAAAAGCATCCTTTTTGTCGCCCTTTACAGAAAAGTAGGCGTATGAATTGGGAACGTCATTGAGGTCGCCGCAAAAAATTTCAGGATACCGGCTCTCTTCGAGTTTTTTGCGCATAAAATCAGCCTGTATTCCCCGCCGCTCAAAGGCACTTTTCATTTTGCGGAATATATTTTTCGACGCGTCAAGTCGTTCATCCGGGTCATTCCTGATTTTTGAAATGTCTTTATAATCATTCTTCATAAAACCAAACGACTGCATATGGGCTGTATAAATTCTGAGGGTATCTTTATTATGCACCACATCAGCAAAAATGAGACTTTCAGTATTATCAATCTTGTTGCGCTCCAGCGAAAACTTACCTGTATCAACAATAGGAAACCTGGAGAATATAATTGTACCGCCATACACATTCTTAAACTTTGAATTATCTTTTGAAAAATAATAATAAGGATAATCCATATGGCGGGTAAAATGCCAGATATTATTAAAGTACTTGCCTGAATCTGCCGTAAAAAATTCCTGTATAGTAAGTATATCGGGGTTGTAGCGCTGAATCAGATCCATCATGGATAATTGGTGAAGTGTAAGTCCTGTTTTTTTTAGTTTATCGTCCTTCGACATGAAACTTCTTACATTCCATGTCATCACGCGTAATGAACCCGTTTCTTTTTTTTCTTTATGGAAAGAACTACCTATATGAAAAGCAAAAACAGCTAAAATGCCCTTCCAGCCTATTATGAGCGATGCTATACCAATCCAGCTTAATTTTGATTTGACAAAAAACCAAAAAACGGAAAAGATTACCAATACTATAAGAAGATAGGGAAACAACAATCCGAGAAAGCCAAAAAACCACCAATCCGAAGGATTTAAAAAAGGAGCAAGGCAGGCAGTAAGGAACGCAACAACAACACCAATATATAAAATAATTAAAAAACGTTTGGTAAGCTTGCGGAACTTCATTCCATTAAATTATAAATCTTCTTCACTCGCACGGCGTAATAAATCCTTTTCTTCGCTTGTAAGATTATGATATCCTTTTTGATTGATTTTATCAAGGATTTCATCAATTCGCTGCTGACTTAAATTGGGCTTTTTATTAAATGGCTCTCTTCCTTGTGTATCATAAAAAATCTTCGTCTTTTCTACGCTCACTTTCGCCTCTTTGTCGGGGTTAAATAAATCGAAAAACCAATCATGTAATTGATTCATCCAGGCACCCAAATCATGTCCTTTATTTAATCGGTTTACAAACAAAAAACCAATTCCCGCAGCGGCCAATGCTGCACCATATGCGCAAGGATTTTGATAAGAAGTACCAGCAAAATTAATAACTGCATATATAACCGTAAGTATCCATAAAGAATACCACCGTTAAGCAACGGAAAAATGCAGTAACCGGGTGCAGCCGCTGTGGCTGCCATGGCAATGGCCATAATGAAACAATTGGCACCTGAAAGTGCCAATTGAGGAGCGCTTATAGCAAAAGTTGGTATTAAATTGCTGCATAATAAGTATACTAAGGCACCAGCAAACCCCCATAAATATAAATAGGCGCGGGTTTTCTTATTTACCGAGTAACGGTGCAGAATGTAGCCAAATGCCCAAAGCGCCATAACATATTGGCAACGAGGTCTAATATATCAATGTGAGAAAACATGAAAGTTATGATTGTCCAGGGGCGGGTAATTATTTTTGCGGCATCGGCAGGCAGAACAACCCAATCAATAACCTGTGTTTTGAAAAATTCAGGTTTTATTTTAGTGATGAGGTAAACGGATTTTGTAAAGAATAATAATACGGCGGTAACCAGCACATTGATGATTAAAATTCCTACCAATGCATCATTATCTGCGCCAAAAAGACTTTCCGGCTTTTGTTTGCTCAAGCACTCCCATCCTGAATATTTTACAAACTGTTACAACGTGAAATTACTTAATAAAATGTTCTACGGTTGGTTTTATTCCACATAAACACCATAAAATTGGTAAGTAACTGCTCCTCCAAATGTGCAAAATGTGCGATATTATCGCCAGGTGTATTGCAACTCCTCCAAAAAGATCAAGAGCGATTAAACCGGTTACCGCCCATTTTGCTTTTATTGGAATCGACAGAAACATAATCATCAAACTGTTAGGAAATAAATAACTTAAATGCTGCCAGTAATCCCATAATTACGGATGCTCCTACCGCAATAGAGTTTGCAGCTAATAACAGTACAAATGCACTGCACCTGTTACAAACAGGTAAAAATAATAAATCTTTTAGGGGCCCAGTAGTTTTCTAACTGACTTCCAAACATCCATAACGCAAACATATTAAAGATAAGGTGCCCCCACCCTCCATGGGTAAACATGTAGCTAATCAATTGGTATGGATTAAAGGTCCGCTATTAACAGGAAAAAGAGCAAGGTATCCTGTAATACCCAATCTATCATCAAGTATATATTGAGCCAAAAATAATAATGTATTAATGATCAATAGATTTTTTACAATCAATGGTAATACCTGGAAACCGCCGGGCCTGAATTCTGTCATAGCATCTATAATTAGTTGCGAATTTAAACTATGAGGGAGAATAATCTGCTTATAACCTTTAAATCTTCCTTAGTATAACATTATCTTAGTGTAAGCAGGGCTACGTTTTCAATATGATGCGTATGGGGAAACATATCAACAGGCTGAATTTTATCTACCTGGTATAACTCATCCAGTAATTTAAGATCGCGTGCCTGCGTTGCCGTATTACAACTTACATACACTACTCTCGGGGCACGCATTTCCAGTATTTTTTTTACCAGTTTTTCGTGCATGCCTGCCCGTGGAGGATCGGTTATTATCACATCTGGCTTTCCATGCGTTATAAAAAAATCATCGTTGCATACATCAATTACATCGCCGGCAAAAAAATGAGCATGCTGAATATTATTCAATAAGGCATTTTCTTTTGCATCTTCAATAGCTTCAGCTACTACTTCTACTCCAATGATTTTTTTTGCGCCAGGGCTTACAAAAATGCCTATGCTACCCGTACCGCAGTACAAATCGTATACGGTTTCTTTACCCGTTAAGTTTGCAAAATCACGCGTTATCCGGTATAGCTTTTCTCCCTGCCTGCTGTTGGTTTGAAAAAAAGATTTAGGACCTATTTTAAAACTAAACTGATCTAATTTTTCTGTGATATATCCTTTCCCAAAATAAGTAACCGGGTTCAAATCGTGTATACTATCATTCATTTTGCTATTAATAGTATATACCAAAGTGCTGATGGCGGGAATATTTTTAAGCAGATGGTTAAAAAGTTTTTCTCTTTCCTTCTTATCGTCATAAGCAAAACAAACATTCACCATGGTTTCTCCGGTTGTGCATACCCGTATTATAAGCGTTCTCAACCAACCGGTATGTTGTCTTATATCATAAAAGGTATATCCTTGTTCCTGTGCAAATTGCCTTATCGTATTTTTGATAAGATTG
>JBGALP010000010.1:0-41745 GCA_044223805.1 Agriterribacter sp. | reverse complement strand
TATTTTGGAAGATGGTGTGTGGTTAGGCGCTCAATCAATAGTTTGTCCTGGTATAAAAGCTTTTTCACATGCAGTGTTAACTGTGGGGTCAGTTGCTACTCAAAATCTGGAAGCATACACTATTTATAGTGGTAATCCCGCAAAGGGAGTTAAACAACGTATTATTGAATAAAACGAAGAATGGTTAATGCATGAAAATTTCTATAGTTACTGCTTCGTTTAACAGCGCGGATACCATTCGCGATACACTGCTTTCCATTCAACAACAGGATTACCCGTATATAGAGCACATAATAATTGATGGTGGATCTACTGATGACACGCTTAGAATTGTAAACGAATTTCCTCATATTGCAAGCGCTATTTCAGAGCCTGATAAAGGTATTTATGATGCTATGAATAAAGGAATCAGTTGGTGTACAGGAGATGTGATAGGAATTTTAAACTCTGACGACATTTATGCGGATCAACATGTTCTATCAGATGTGGCTAAAATGTTTCATGACCCGAAAGTGCAGGCAAGCTACGCTGATCTGCAATTTGTACAAAGAGATGATATCAATAAAGTGGTGCGAACCTGGAAAGCAGGAAGCTATAGTAAAAAAAGTTTTTACTATGGATGGATGCCGCCTCACCCCACTTTTTTTGTTCGGAAAGAAGTATATGAAAAAGCCGGATTGTTTAATATGGATTTACATTCAGCCGCTGATTATGAATTTATGTTGAGAGTTTTACTTAAACACCTCATGCCCGCCGCATATATTAATAGAGTAATTATAAAAATGCGCATGGGTGGTATAAGCACAGCATCTTTAAAAAACCGTATAAAAGCCAATATGCAGGACCGGTTGGCCTGGAAAATAAATCAACTTACTCCGCTTCCGTTTACAATGTATTTAAAGCCTATACGTAAGTTGGGGCAATTTTTTAAAAAGTAATCGTTATATTAAAACAATAAGTATCTATCTATGTTCTCCTTCTTTAAAAAAAAGCAACCTGTTTTTTCTGGCGATTTAAGCATTCTTAAAACGGATATGCATTCTCATATAATTCCGGGTATTGACGATGGTTCGCCTGATATAGAAACATCAATACAATTGATTGAAGGATTGATAGAGCTTGGTTATAAAAAGCTGATTGCTACACCGCATTTAATGATTGACCTGTACCCTAATAACAGGCAAACGATAACTAAAGCGTATGATAAATTAAAGGCTGAACTGAAAATACGCAAAATGAATATTGAAGTGAATGCCGCAGCGGAATATTTTCTGGATGATCATTTTGATACGCTACTTGAAAAAAAAGAGCCATTACTTACCATAAAGGATAATCTGGTGCTGGTAGAATTTTCTTTTGCAAGCATACCGCTGGATTATAAACAAAAGATTTTTGAGATTCAGTTAAATGGGTATAAGCCTATTTTAGCTCACCCCGAACGTTACTCTTATCTTCATACAAAACCGGAAATATATGAGGAACTACGCAATACCGGTTGTTACTTCCAGGTAAACCTGCTTTCTTTGATAGGATACTATGGAAAAAGCATTCAGCAGGCTGCCGAACGCCTGGTAAAAAATAAACAGGTTGAATTGCTTGGAACAGATCTTCATCACGACAGGCATTTATCTAACTTGCAGAGTAATGCTTTGTTGCAGAAAGCAAATGAAGTAGCTAATGCATTACCGCTACTTAACAGCCAACTTTAATTATTTCCGTTTTTTCTTAAATGCGCCTCCAGCTTTGGAAAAGCTATAATAAACCAGGCGGTATACATCGTTGGTTTATCTGTTAACTCCTGCCGTATTAACTCCATCGGTTTATAACAATAATCCATCACTTCTTCAACATTAGGCTTGATCAAACCATTGTATGTACCTGTATACACATGATCAAATTCATTTTCGGTTAATCCATTATCAAAAGCCGCGGTATATATAAAGTCGAAAGCTTTATGCAGATTTGTGGTAAAGCCAAGTTCTTCCTTTAATCTTCTTTCAGCGCCTGCTATGGTTTTTTCACCCGGCTTGGGGTGACTGCAGCATGCGTTTGTCCATAGTCCGCCGCTGTGATATTTGCCCAATGCCCTTTGCTGCAATAGCATTTCACCAACATTATTAAAAATAAATACGCTGAAAGCTCTGTGTAGTAAAGCTTTATAATGTGCATCCATTTTCTCGGCCGTACCTGTTTCCTCGTCGTGGCTGTTCACCAGTATAATGTCGTGCTGTGGATTATTCATCTGATCAGGCATTCTTTTAAAATGCAAACTTAAACAATTGTGGCTTCAGCTTAATTATATGATTTTTTTGAAGTTTATGTAACTTTCCTGTAGGTTAATCGTATAACCTGTACAATCACACACATCGGGAGTAATTTAATGGGATATCAACTGACTGTATGACGGAAAAAGAATATAATGAATGTGTAAATAGCTATGCGGATAATGTATTCAGGTTTATTGTAAAAAACCTGAGGAATGAAGAGGATGCGAGAGATGTGGTTCAATCTGCTTTTGAAAAAATGTGGCGCAATAAAGAAGAGGTTCACTTTGAAAAAAGTAAGGCTTATCTTTTTACTGTGGCATACAATCAAATGATTGATCAGATAAGAAAAGGTAAACGGATAAGTTTAAAAGAAGAGTTTAAAGAGGATGCGAGAATACATGAACCAAAACATAATCTTAGGAAGGTGTTGGAAACAGCACTGGCACGGTTAAACGAAACACAGCGATCGTTAGTGATGTTGAAAGATTATGAAGGATATTCATATGAGGAGATAGGTGTAATAACAGGATTAAGTGAAAGCCAGGTAAAAGTATATCTGCACAGAGCCAGGGTACAATTGAAAGAATACCTGGTAAAAATTGAAAATGTTGTATAGGTTGAAAATATAATTGTTTTGTAGCAGCACAGATTAGTAGCGTTATAAAATCAGCACAATGGAAATCAATAGAAATAATTACGAAGAATTTTTTTTACTGTATGTAGATGGAGAGCTTAATGCCGTTGAGCGTGACTCAGTAGAAAAATTTGTTGAACAGCATGTAGATCTTCAGGAAGAACTGAATGCGTTGCTGCAGACAAAGCTCTCTGTTGCGGATGAGACGATCTTTGAAAATAAAGATCTGCTCTATAAATACGAAAGCGACATTATTAATAGTGATAATTACCAGGACTATTTGCTGTGTTATATAGATAATGAGCTAAATAGTGAAGACAAAAAATTGGTTGAAAAGCTTGTAGAAAACAATCCGGGAAAAAAGGCAGAACTGGAAATACTGCAGCGTGCAAAATTAGATAAGGATGAAAAGATTGTTTTTGAAAATAAAGCATTGCTATTCAGAACAGAAAAAGAAAAAGTTCGTATACTGCCCTTTTACTGGATGAGGTTTGCTGCTGCGGCTTCTGTGATTTTAATAGCAGGTGCAATATGGTGGACCATCGCAAATGAAGAAGAAACAGACCAAATAAAGTTTGTTGCTCAAACACAAAATAATATATCACCCTCTGTAGAAACTAAAAAAGAAAATACGGTTGATACTGGCAACAGCAGCGTTGATCTTGCAAGACAAACAAAGGAGCAACCACGTAAGGAAGCCAGCAGTAATGAAATACTAATCTCTGGAAAAGATAAATCTGTTGATAAAGCACCAGTTGAGGTAGCAACTAATGATAAAAAGCTAAATCCAATTGTAAAAGCTACGACAGTAAATCAGCAGGAAAATACTGTACCAGATAAAGGAGATTTGACGCATGAAAATGTAAATACTATAAATGAAAAAGTTAATTCAAATATTACAGCTACTGTAAAACCTACTGTAAAACCGGTGATTATTGACCAGGCTGCGTTTAACGGAAGCGATGAAAAAAGAGACGTAGCAGTAGTGACAGCTAAAACTGATGATACCGTTGAGTATCTCGACACAGATAATACAGATAAAAAATCAAAAGGAAAATTCCGGGGATTATTCAGGAAAGCATCCCGCTTAATTGGCCGGGTTACCGATGCAGATAAAGACGAAAACCAATCTATTGTAAGGGTTGCGAGTTTCGAAATAGCCAAAAAATAATAATACACTTTTTTAAAAAAACAGCAGTCATGAAGAAAGTACATCTTGTGATGATGGGAAGCCTTTTGCTAAGTCTCAACGCTATGGCACAAACGGATACTACAGTTGCCCCATCGTCTGATGCCGATACACTCAGGGTAGGCAGTATCATCATTGTAAAAAATGGAAAAGAAACCAGCAGCAGACAAAATGATCATCCTGCTCCGCATAAAGTATCTAAACCATCCCATTGGAAAAATAATGTATCAACCAACTGGCTGGTGGTAGACCTAGGTTTCGCCAATCATGATGATCGTACCAATTATTCATCAGCAGAGGCACAGAGCTTTGTGCATGGGCAAACAACCGGACATCCCGCTGCTAAAAGTGACTTTGCTGTAAAAACAGGATCCTTCAATTTTAATCTATGGCTGTTTATGCAGCGCATGAGCCTGGTTAAAAGAGTAGTGAATTTGAAATATGGACTGGGCATAGAATTATACAAATACTACTATAAGTCTGATATTAAATACGTAGATGGAGCTAATCCTTATGTGGAAAGGCAAAACGTAGATTTAAGTTGTAATAAATTTGCGCTTGATTATGTAACAGTTCCATTAATGATAAATATTAATCCTAATCCCGGGCATAGGAATGGCGGTTTGAATATCAGTTTTGGAGCAAGTGGGGATATTTATATGGCGCGAGAAATAAACAGCGCAGCGATGATTTAGGAAAACAAAAAGTGAGTGGTGATTTTAATATTGAACGATGGAAACTGGCTTATGTGGGAGAACTCGGTTTGGGTCCGGTGAGATTATATGGTCTCTCTTATACAATTAACCCGCTTCATCAATATGGTGTTGATATACACCCTTATACAGTAGGCGTTAGGTTTAGTAGTTGGTAAGGGGTATCTTATTTAATGCATATACAACCTTCCGGGCATATCCGGGAGGTTTTTTTATTTTTACGCCAATTAACTACCCAAACAGTTAATCAATAACAGGCATGTATATTGTAATAGCCAATATTGATTATGTTGCATGCTTGTAATATGCAAAAGCCATTATCAGTAATAAAAAGTATACAATGAAACTTATCCAATTATCTTTTGTCATTTCTTTCTTTACTATCGGATTGTTAAGCTCATGTGTTACAAAAAAGAAATTCCTGGAAGCTACAAATTCTATCAGGGCATTGCAGGCAGATAGTCTGCGGTTTGAAACCGATCTTGCTTCTGCACGTGATCATTTAAGAGATAGCCGCCAGCAGAACGATGATTTGCAAAAGAAATATGACGAATTAACTGATGCGACCAGATTAAAGGATCAGGCATTAAACTCTACCAGGCAATTGCTTGATAATACTAAAAGCCAGCTAACCTCTACAAAAGATCAGTTGAACTCTACCAACGAGAAATTAAACAACACAACACTTACCATTGAAGAACAGCAAAAACGACTCGAATCGTTGCAGAAATTAATTGATCAACAAAGAAGTGTGGTAGAAAATCTACACAAAACAATTGATAACGCATTAGGACAGTATAAGGCAGAAGACCTGGATGTGTATGTAAAAAATGGAAAAGTGTATGTATCACTTCAGGAAAAATTATTATTTAAGTCGGGGAGCGCTGTAGTTGGTAAAGACGGTGTGGAAGCCTTGGGTAAGATAGCACAGGTGTTAAACACCGATCCTAAAATTCAGATATTGGTGGAGGGACACACAGACAGTATTCCTATCAGAAGAACTTTTGAAGATAACTGGGCATTGAGTACAGCGAGAGCCGTTTCTATAGTAAGAATTCTTACCAGTAATTACCAGGTGGATCCGGCAAGAGTAATAGCATCCGGGCATAGCTATTTTGATCCCCGCGACAGTAATTCAACACCGGAGGGAAGATCTTTAAACAGGAGAACAGAAATTATTCTTTCGCCCAACCTTGATGAATTGTACCGGTTGATGCAATAATATTAATTACAAATTTTATTACACCCGGTATTGTGGCAACATTATACCGGGTTCTTTATATATATGTGACAACGGAGAGCGGGGAGAAATCTGGCAACAATCAAAAGCTTTGAGTTTATAATTATCTGCCTTAGCTTCACGCATATTTTTTTATATGGCGAAAGCACGTGGCAGATACAGCAGTAACGAAAACCAGGAAACACCCAAGGCAAAAATATCCCGTGAAAACCTTTCAGAGGCGTTTGCTCTTTTCAAATATCTTAAACCATATAGAGGAACATTTATTTTAAGTCTTGTTTTTATTGCATTATCGGCATTCACCACAAGCCTTTTCCCCTTGTTTCTTGGTAAAATGATAGACGCTGCATCGCCAGGTGCTACTGTGCCCGGAATGGATACAGCAGGCGTAAACAAACAATTTGGTTTTGACATCAGGAATATTCACTGGAGTTTAAACACTACTTTAATACTGATCTTCCTTCAACTGGGCGCTCAAACTATATTTTCTTACATGAGGGTTTACCTGCTTACTTCAGTGGGCGAAAAATCGCTTGCTAATATGCGCAGAGATGTATATGCTAAATTGCTAACAATGCCGATGACTTTCTTTTCAGAGAAAAGAGTGGGAGAATTAAGCAACCGCATTTCTTCTGATCTTTCACAAATACAGGATGCTATATCCTTTACGCTGGCAGAATTTTTAAGAGGCATATTTACCTTGATTTTGGGTTTGATCTTTATTTTCTGGATCAGCGCTAAACTGGCTTTTGTGATGCTGGGTGTTGTTCCGGTTATTGCTATACTGGCTGTAGTATTTGGTTCACGCATACGAAAAATGGCAGCAAAAGCACAGGATCAATTGGCGGAAAGCGGCACCATTGTGCAGGAAACTTTCCAGGGAATCACCATGGTAAAATCATTTACCAATGAATATTATGAAATTGGTCGTTATGTTAAAAGTATCATGAGTGTGGTGAACACTTCAATCAGCAATGCAAGATACCGGGGTGCATTTATTTCATTCATGATTTTTAGCGTATTTGGAGGAATTGCTTTTGTGATGTGGTATGGATCCAATATGGTGCGTACAGGCCAATTGGATATTGGTTTACTAATCATGTTCGTAATTTTTTCAGTATTGGTAGGAACAACGTTTGCAGGTTTTGCAGATATGTTTAGTCAACTGCAAAAAACATTAGGCGCTACACAAAGCATCCGTGAAATACTACGCAATGATGGAGAACCTGTGACGCTCGAAAAAATAGCATTAGAAGACAGGTACAAATTAAACGGCAATGTTCGTTTTGATCATATTGCCTTTAGTTATCCCGGAAGAAAGGATGTGCAGGTATTGAAAGATATTTCCTTAACCGCTTATAATGGAGAACAGATAGCAATAGTGGGTTCGAGTGGTGCAGGCAAAAGCACTATAGCCTCATTGTTGCTTCGGTTTTACGAACCCGATAGCGGTGATATTTTTTTTGATGATCGCTCAGCGAAAAACTTTCCACTATCTCAATTGCGTTTACAAATGGCGTTGGTTCCACAAGATGTTATTTTATTTGGAGGAACCATTCTTGAAAATATTGCCTATGGTAAACCAGATGCTACGCAACAGGAAATTGAGCAGGCTGCCATAAAGGCGAATGCACATGAATTCATATCAAAATTTCCTGATCAATATAAAACTATTGTGGGGGAACACGGCATGAAATTAAGTGGCGGTCAGCGCCAACGAATTGCAATTGCAAGAGCTATATTAAAAGACCCTGCTATTCTTATTTTGGATGAAGCCACATCTTCATTAGATAGTGAAAGTGAACAATTGGTTCAGGAAGCACTAGAACATTTAATGCAGGGAAGAACTTCTTTTGTTATAGCACACCGGTTATCTACTATACGAAAGGCAGATAAAATTATTGTGATTGACAAAGGTGTGGTAAGCGAAATGGGAACACATACTGAGTTGATCAACCAGCATGGTTTGTACCGCAAGTTGAATGATATTCAGTTTGACTTTGGCGCAATAGCGTCTTCACAAAAAATTTCCTGAACATAATCTCTTTGTATGAATTCTGTGCGTCCTGCTGTGTTGATACTTGGTGCTAATGCAGATGTGGCAAAAGCCGCTATACCGTTATACATTTCGAATGGTTTTACAGTAATAGCTGCATCGCGCAGTACGCATGAGTTAGAAGCTTTTGCCTCAAGACATCAGTTTTCAGCAGCTCAAATGATCACTATGTATTTTGATGCGGCTGCTTTTGAAACACACCAGGCGTTTTATGATAGTTTGCCGGTTAAACCACATACAGTAGTATACGCCGCGGGATATTTAAAAAACAATGAAGAAGCCTTGAGAGATTGGCAAGGAAGCTTTAATATGATGAAAGTGCATTATTGTGGTGCGGTATCTATTCTTAATATTATTGCGATGGATATTAATAATAAGAATCTTGAAAGGATCATTGGTCTATCTTCTCTTTCTGGTGTGCGTGGACGAAGAAGCAATTTTATTTATGGCAGTACTAAGTCTGCCTTCACTCAATATCTTGCCGGTTTACGACAATATTTGTTCAACAGAAATATTAAAGTGAATGTGGTAGTGGCTGGATATATTCGTAGCAAGATGACCGCCGGGCTTAATCTTCCCGAATCATTGATGCTTGAACCTTCCTTTATTGCAAAAGCGGTTATCCGTGCCGGTAATGCATTTATTATTGTTCCGGGTTTTAAATGGAAGATGATTTATCACATACTTCGCTTAATGCCGGAAAGATTGGTGGCAAAGTTGCCATAGCGTTGTAAAAACCTATAGGGTTTGCTGGGCAGAATTACAGCGCTGCAAACACTATAGGTTTCAAGGAGCAGCCAGTTCATACAACAAAAAATGTTGTATCGGCAAAAACTCTCCTCTGTAAAATGGTTTGAAACCATTAGCCAGCATCTCTTTACCAGCCTGCGACACAGTCATTTTATGCAAAGGTTTTATAGGTATAGAAGGATCTTCTCCCCTGTATTCAATCAGCAGAATTTTTCCATCGGGCTTCAAGGCTTTTTTGAGAGATTGCAATATTTCGTGTGGATATGCTAACTCGTGATACACATCCACCATTATAGCCAGGTCAACAGACCCATTGGGAAGATTGACATTAACAGAATCTCCTTTTATTATTTCAACAACCTTATCTTTTAATTTTTCTTTTTCATTTTGTAACGCGTTTATCATCTCGTCCTGCACTTCCACTGCATATACTTTTCCCGTACTTATTTTTTTTGCTATTTTAAAACTGTAGTATCCCGAACCTGCTCCAATATCAGCGACCACCATGCCCGGCTTTAATTGCATACTATCAATAGCAATTGTTACGTTTTCTTCTGCTTCACGCTCAGTTCTGTTTAACCAGTCAATGCCGCCTGGTCCCATCACGTGGGCTATTTCTCTTCCTTCGTAATATTTTCCTATACCATCCGGTGTTCCCTTTCCATAAGCATATATTTTTTTCACTTCGCCATTAAGCGGTTTCTTTTGTTGGGAAGTATTGCATTTTCCATAACAAAACAAAGTGCATAATATAATAGCAAGAGAAAAATATTTCATGTGCGACTATAATGCTTTAATTATTTTTTCTTAAGGCTGCTTAAATATTCCACGAGGTTTACCAATTGACTCGCACCTATCCCCTCTCCTAATCCCTCCGGCATTAATGATTTTTCAAATGCTGTTTTACTTGCTATTTCTTTTTTCGCATGTTTTTCACTAACACCGCCAATCATTTTTATGGTAATATCATCTTCAGTCTGGCTGGCGATATATCCTGTTAATGCTGTTCCGTTCTTTATTTTAATAGTATAACCATCAAAGCCAAAACTAATGCCAGCGCTGGGTTTTAGGATAGCGGTATATAGTGCTTCTTTGGGCAGCTTGGTTCCTATTTCGGAAAGATCTGGACCGAAAGCGATGCCTTTGCCTTTTACCTGGTGGCAGGTTGCACAATAAGTAGTAAAAGCAATGGCACCTGAATCAACATTTCCTTTGGTAGCTATCAACGTAGCAACAGGAGGCAATGTGCTTTTAACAGCGGATGTGCCGCGCTGTTTCGCGGCTTCATCATTCAGGTCTTTACGCCACGATTTTGCAAAAAGATCAAGTGCGACATCTTTTACATCACCAGGCAATTTGTTGTTTTTTACAAGTACTAACAACGCGCTTTCTCCCTGCCATCTTGAAGCAAGGGCTTCAACTGCCGATTTACGAAGATCAATATTATTTTTTCCATCAACCATAAATTGCTGCAGCATAGCTTCGGCATTTTTATTACCGGTTTTTCCAATTAATGGCAGCAGCTTCTTTGTTTCATCGTTATTTGCTGCCAGTATTTTTTTAATGGCATCTGCACCTCCTGATTCAAGCACTAATCTTATGGCATCTGTTTGCGTTTGTACATTATCGCTTTTTTCAGCAATAGTAAGCAACTCAGTTGTTTTACCTTTTATATTATATTTTCTTAAAAGGTCAATATAGATTTGTGTGCCTTCTACATTTTTTAAACCACTTTCAAAAGCTTTTTTGAATACAGGGGTTTGTGGTGTTTTTGCATCAAGCTGTAATAAAGTAATCGCGTTAATATAATCCTGTTGCGGATGATTAACAGCCAGCAAAGACAATAGGGCTTTTTGTTTATCAGCTCCTTTGTAATAATCAAATGCGCGGAAGAACTTTAATTGTGTATGTGGATCTACCTGTGGATCGCTGATAATCTGCACCAACAGCGGCAAAGCAATATTTGTTCTTGCACGCCACACAATATTTTTTCCTGCTGGAGTATACCATTTATTATTTACCAACTGCAGCCACGCTGCAATACAGGCGTCCCATTTTTTATCTGCTCCAATACCGAGTGCTTCAAGATACCACCTGTCTTTGCCATCATACTGCTGCGCAAGTTTTGCCCATGCAGCAGCAGCTCCGGCAGATGTATTATAATGCAAAGCGATTACCGCTTCTCTTTTCACCTGTATATTATCATCAGTTAACAGGGGTTGTATTAATGCTAAAGTATCTGCTTTTATTTGTAGCCCTGCGCGTAACGCGGTAATGCGGATATTGGCATCTTTATCTTTTAATGCCTGCTGTACATAACCTAAACCTTTGGTTGGAATTTTGCTCAACAGCCAAAGCGCTCTTGCACGAAAGCGGCTATTATCTGAAGCATACAATTTTTCTAATGCAGGAGCAGCCTGCTCGCCTAAACTATGTAATTTTTGCCAGGCAAGATATCTTGTTGAGAGATTAGGACTTTGCAGTGCGGTTACTGCGCCATCTGCTGTGGTAAGATCTAAAGTGGGAACAGCATAACCTTTATGACCTTTTGGCGTGACTCTAAAGATTCTTCCTTTTTTGAAATCTTCAATATTATGACCACCCACCCCGGGATCATACCAATCAGCTATGAGCAATGAGCCGTCAGGTGCTGTACATACATCTGATGGTCTAAACCAGTTATCACCAGTACCTTCTGCAATATTGTTGATGGTTGCTTTATATCCTGCACCATCAGGAGATACGGCATAAGAACGTACTACATTTGGACCGGCATCGCAATGGATAAGTTGATTGCGGAAACGTTCAGGCAACAAATTACCTTCATACACCAATATGCCTGTGGGAGAACCAGCTCCTGTTTGCAACATGTTAGGTACAACACCCGGGTCGTTTAAATGCCAGTGACGGAACGGAATGGAATCTTCCATATTCATTCTTCTTTCGCCCCACGATGCGCCGGTAAGTTCATCTGTAAAACCAAAATTGCCATATTGCATTACATAGTTAATACGCACACCTTTGTTGCCGTCATCATCATTATCTGATTGCCATAATGTACCATATGAATCTTCTGATACTTCAAAAGGATTGCGGAAGTTATATCCCAACACTTCAATATTTGATCCATCTATATCACAACGGAAAGGCATACCCTGCCGCCATGGATTGCCATTGGCTACAATATCATTGCCATAAATATCTTTGAGCGTTTTTCCGTGTTTGTCTTTTAGATCTTCGCCGGCATTCCCATAATTGAAATAGAGCTTTCCATCAGGTCCAAAATTAAACGCGTGTATAGCATGGTCGTGTTCCATTCCTTGTATTCCTGTAAACAGGGTATCTTTTTTATCCGCTACGCCATCACCATTATCATCTGTAAAAACAAATACATCGGGGCTGCGCGATACTACCACCTTGTTGCCTAATACAGCTATACCTAAAGCTGAATTGATATCTTCTCCCTGGTAAAAAACTGTTTGTTTATCAGCCTTGCCATCCTTGTCGGTATCTTCCATTACCACAATGCGATCTCCTTTTTTATTATATGGATTATCAGGATGAAGAGAATACCGGTAATTATATCCTTCGCATACCCACACTCTGCCTTTTTCATCAATATCCATATTAGTAGGATTAATCAACATAGGCTCGCTGGCAAAAAGATTAATATCAATATCATCTGCCCATTTCAAACCACGCAAGGCATTTTCAGATAAATGCTTTTCTTCTTCACTAAGCGGTTTTTGTTCTACCGTTTCGGTCTTTTTTTCAGGTGAATTACAACCGGTTTGCCAAATAAAACCTGTTATCATTAACAAAAGGGTTGTTATAAGTTTGGAAACACGCGAATGGTTAGAGCGAAGACCAAATTTTCTCATAAATACAAGGGGGATTTAAGTATCAATCTTTTTTGTGGAAGGTTAAATGTAGAAAAAAATTGGCATTTTAAACGCAACATATAGCTTGTACCCATTTGCCTAAACCACATTATCACGTACCTTTGCGCCTGTCCCGCTCTGATGCGGGACTTTAAAATTAAGAGCACTTATGATTTCAGTGAACAATGTGTCGTTATCCTTTGGCAAAAGGGTATTGTTTGATGAGGTAAATCTCAGTTTTAATAAGGGAAATTGCTACGGCGTCATCGGCGCCAATGGAGCCGGCAAATCTACTTTTCTTAAAATTCTTTCCGGCGAAATAGATCCAAGCAAGGGAACAATAGATATTACACCCGGCGAGCGCATGGCAGTGCTGCAACAAAACCACTTTGCGTTTGATAACCAAACTGCTTTGCATACGGTAATGATGGGGCATCAGAAGTTATGGAAGGTAATGCACGAACGGGATGCTATATATGCAAAAGAAGATTTTAGTGAAGAAGACGGTATGCGTGCAGGCGAGCTGGAAGGTGAATTTGGAGAAATGGGCGGGTATACGGCAGAAAGTGATGCCGGCACTTTACTGGGTGAGTTAGGCGTAAAAGAAGAACATCATCAAACGCTGATGAAAGACTTGCCAGGTAGTATGAAGGTGCGGATTTTGCTGGCTCAGGCGTTATTTGGTACGCCTGATATATTGATACTGGACGAGCCTACCAATGACCTGGACGTTGAAACCATCAACTGGCTGGAAAATTTTTTAGCCGATTATGAAAATATCTGCATTGTGGTGAGTCACGACCGTCACTTTCTGGATGCGGTATGTACGCACGTAGCAGATGTTGACAGGCAGAAAATAAAGATCTATACCGGTAACTATACGTTCTGGTACGAAAGTAGCCAGTTAGCGGCCCGTCAGATGAGTGATAAGAACAAGAAAATGGAAGACAAGCGTAAAGACCTCCTGGATTTTATTGCACGTTTCAGCGCTAACGCTTCCAAAAGCAAACAAGCTACTTCGCGTAAAAAAGCACTGGAGAAACTGGTTATTGAAGATATTGAACCTTCTAACCGCCGCTATCCGGGAATTATTTTTAAACAGGACAGGGAACCCGGTAATCAAGTATTGAACGTGGAAAAGCTGAGCAAGAAAGCACCCGGTGGACGTGTGTTATTCAGTGATATCAGCTTTTCTATTAATAAAGGTGATAAGATTGCTTTCTTTTCTAAAGATCATCTTGCATTGACTTCGTTTTTTGAAATTATCAACGGCGAACAAAAAGCAGATAGTGGCAAATTTGAATGGGGAACTACCATTACCAAGGCTTATCTGCCTAATGATAACGCTGCTTTTTTTAAAGATGGTAGCGCAAACCTGATGGATTGGCTGAGGCAATTTGTACCCCCAACAGTTACAGATGTTGATGAACCTTTTTTGCGTGGATTTTTAGGAAAGATGTTATTCAGCGGTGATGAAATTCTGAAAAAAACAAGCGTATTGAGCGGTGGAGAAAAAGTAAGATGCATGATCAGCCGCATGATGATACAAAATCCTAACCTGGTGATACTGGATGAACCAACAAATCACCTTGACCTTGAAAGCATTCAGTCTTTCAACGAAAGCATGGTAAATTTTAAAGGAGTAGTTTTACTTACCTCGCACGACCACACCTTTATGCAAACCGTTGCCAACAGGGTTATTGAGCTTACCCCTAAAGGCACTATTGATAGATTGATGACATTTGATGAATATCTTGAAGATGATAGGGTAAAGCAATTGAGGGAAACAATGTATGAAGGTAAAGGAGTACTGGTGTAACAGCCCCTCCCGCCTCCCCAAAGTGGAGGAGATCTGGACACAAAACCTCGCTTTTCCAAAACGATTAAGATAAACAAGAGTTGTGTTGAATAGCTTTACTGAAGAAGAAGTGGTAGTTATATAGTTTAGTTTTATTCGGAAGCACCGTCCTCTCCGTTGTAAGGAGAGGGATAAAAGGGTGAGGCTTTTAACCTGCTACGCATGGCCCGAAAAAAGAAGACAATCCTTGGTTGGAAGGCTTTATTGGTAATAACATGTTTAATGTTGCTATCCGCTGCCGGTATTTATGGCTACGCAAGGTGGCGCGAATATCGTGTACATTTTGTGCGTTACAATGCTTTTGGTATTGATATACCGGTGAGTTACGAAATACATGGCATTGATGTATCTCACCACCAGGATGTTATAGATTGGGGAGAAGTGAAGGATATGAATATTGGAGAAATGCGTTTAAGCTTCGCATTTATTAAAGCAACAGAAGGATTGATAAACGTAGACCAGATGTTTAAGCGCAACTGGTATAAGGCAAGAGAAGAAGGCATGACAAGAGGTGCCTATCATTTTTTTTTAGCCACCAAAAGCGGTAAAAAGCAAGCAGATAATTTTATAGCGCAGGTTACTTTAGAACCAGGCGATTTACCTCCGGTACTTGATATAGAACAGTTGTATGGCGTAAAACCCAAAGATTTAAGAATAAGAGTTAAAGAATGGCTTACTGCCATTGAATCGTACTATAAGGTTCGCCCTATTATATATACCAATGTGGATTTTTATGATCATTACCTGGGTGATGAATTCAGTACCTATCCGTTGTGGGTAGCGCATTACCTGCAACCGCATAATCCCCGCATTGAAAGAGAATGGACTTTTTGGCAACACAGCGAAACCGGGCATGTGAATGGAATTATAAACAGGGTAGATTTTAATGTGTTCAAAGGCGATTCGCTCGCTTTTCAAAAACTACTGCTCCAATAATAATCATATAATTATGATCAGCGGAATTGAACCGGAAATAAAAACGTTTTTAAAAAGAGTTTTACAAACCGTTACTGCTATGGTAGTGTGGGCGTTTATTTCTATGTTCTTTGGCTTATACCTTGAGTGGGCAATAGTGCATGATCACTTCAACACGTTCAATGTAATTTTTTATACCTGGTTTTTGATTAGTCTTGCGGGATTGATTTATGTATTTGTGAGGATTTGGAAGAAATGATACCTGCTTGATAATAAAAGTGTCTATAAAGTCAAAAGACAATCACCATTCACTTTTAGCTGCTATGATCCGATATGATCTTCCACACGCCCTTAATTTTCCTGAACAATAAGGTATAATGTCCCTCCGCGTCTCCAACACTTCTTTTTAAAAAGTATTTTCCAACCACATAATAATATTCAGGCGAGAGTTTATTAACGTGAAGAATTTCGAACCGGAGTTTACCCATTTGCGCGGTATCGCTATAACTTTTTTTATACCGGTCTAATGTATTTTGATAGCCGTATACTATGCCTTTGCCTCCAATAAACATTACAGAATCGTTGTTCCAATATCCTTTTACAAAATTGTCGAGATCTGCTTTGTTCCAGTATAATATCTGGTCGGCTAATACTTTGCGGATAGCTTTTTCATCTGCGTTTTGGGCACACAAATTTGTACAAATCATAATAGTAAGCAGGAATCCAAATATCTTTTTCATGCTGATGATTTTTGTAATGTTGAAATTTAATACAAATAATCAGCAATCAATATGTTTAAAAATATTACTGCTACTTGGGTTTGTATTTTGAATCCTGTAATAGCTGTTTAGCACTTAGCGAGAGAAGCGACTGTAAGCTGGTCTCAGGAAATTTGTCCATGTATCTTTTTACAATTTGCCAGCCGATAAAAAGAGAAATTTGCCCAGGTGAGCCTTCGCCCAGCTCCTGTGTTTGCGGACCTTCTTCAACATAGGATTGTATTCTTGGCGGATCAGCATTAAATATAAGATCGTTCTGAATTAAAAAGCTCCATATCAATCCTTCGTTATCGTAACAGCCTTCTAATTGTTTGGCTGTATACCCAATCTTTAATGTATCAGGGGTATTGGGCATCAGCTTATCCAACAGGTACAGGCGTTTGCCTTTGTCAATGCAAAAGTCAAGCAATGTTTTATCCGATGGATTAACCGGATAAACATCATCAACAATATTTTTCATACAGTTTACAGCAATATACTCCGGCGCAAATCTCCTGGAAACATATTGAGGAAAAATCGCTTGCGCCTGCTGTCCCTGGTATAATGATGCGTTGCTGCCCAAATGTAACTGCAAACCAACCGCAAGCGCATCTCTTGTAATTACATCGCCGGTTTTGCCGGTAGGGGTTTCAAAAATGGCATCCAGAGGCCCTATAAAAGTGATGATTTTTTCAGGAGCATGATAATCCGGAAAATAATGTTTTGTAAATTGTATACCCTGTTTGATATCTTTTTCAATATCACTCATATCACCAAAAACTTTTGTCGCAGTATCTTCAACAAAACGGTAGTCTCTCAAAAACATGCGAATGGCAGTATCTGATTTTTCTGCATTTTCTGTCAAGGACAATCCTAAAATATTTTGAACAAAATCGGCCAGGAATACCGGATATTTTTGCTGAAGCGACGCTAATGAAGCAGAGATATTGTTAGTGTCTATAGCGAAGAAATCTTTATCAAAACGCTGTATTTGTAAATTCACTTTTGTGTTGGAAACATCAGGCGTTTTATTAGTACCACAGCCAAATAATACAGTTGATGCAATCAATATGAATGACAAATAACTTTTGAACTTGCTATAAAAAAGGGTTGTGGTTTGCATATTGGTTTATTGCAGTATATGGGTAGGCTTGGTTACAATCAGGTTACATATTTCACCTTTCTCATCTCACGTTTCACATTAGTATCCTCCTCCACCTTCAAAGTGCAGAGAGAACATAATCATACTTGAGTTCATACGATCAATCACATTCGAATATTTGAAGTCGGGGTCTTTTACATGCACATTTCTTAATCCCTGGCTTACCTTAATTTCTGGTGAAACAATTACATATTTATTAAAGAACTGGAATCCTATACCTGCTTCTACACCAAAATCAGTTTTATTTACTTTTACAAGATTATCAGAATTGGAAGTACCCGAGTTGGATGCAAGATCATAATCAAACTTTACACCTGCCAAAGTGTATACTCTGAAATTCTTGATGCGGTCGCTTTTCAAACGAACCTGCAAAGGAAAACTCATTACAATAGATTCTACCTTTTGTGTTTTACGCAGTGTAGTTTCTCCTGCATCAGGATATTTCAGATCGTATTGAAATTTCTTTTCACTAAATATAAGGTTGAGGGGGTAAAAGCGAAGATCCCATCGTTTGCTTAACTGAAGATTTGCCATTATACCCAAATGAATACGACCGCTGTTCAAACCGTTAATAGATTGAATACTGTCCTGCTGCAAAAAGTAATCAGAATGCGAAATGTTATAATGTGAAGTATTATAACCCAGCACTATACCAAAATAATACAGTTTTTCATCGTGATTAGGAAGATTATAACTGTTTCGAAGAAGCTGTGCTGAAGAAGTGTTTACAAAACTACAGGCAATAATGACCGCTGTAATTATTTTATACCGCAATATATACTGCAAATACCCAGGCTTAATTTTTTGCATGACGTGTTTCGGAATCCGACGTTGTTTAAAATGTCCACAAATTCTTTGCCTTCTGGAAATTGCTGCACTGAATTATTCAAATATTGGTAAGCTTGTTTGTTTTTTGAAACCATTAAAGCCACCTGAGGTGCTACCATTTCCATGTACAAATTGTAAAGTTGTGCTATGCCTGCTATTTTAGGTTTTGAAAATTCTAATATTACCAGTTTGCCCGATGGCTTTAATACTCTTTTTATTTCTGCCAGTCCTTGTTCAAGGTGTTCAAAATTACGAACACCAAAGGCTACAGTTACGGCATCAAACGTATCGTCGGGAAAATTTATTGCCTCACTATCACCGCTTTGTAAGTCAATATAGGGTTCCAATCCCAACTTTAACACTTTCTCTCTCCCTATTTCAAGCATCTTGCCCGAAATGTCTATACCTGTAATTTTATTAGGTTTAAGCAATTCATATGCCATGATGGCCACATCGCCCGTACCCGTGGCTACATCCAGTATAACTTTAGGGTTTTCTTTTACCAAAAGCTTCAGCGCTTTTCTTCTCCACCCTTTATCAATACCGGCAGAAAGAAACCGGTTCATAAAATCGTAACGGAACGCTATCTTATTAAACATTTCCGCCACCTGCTGCTTCTTCGTCAATTCCGACTCCTGGTAAGGTACAACCTTGTCGTGGTTAAATGTAGCCATTGGGTGGCAAAAATAAACAATAAAGGTGATCAAAATCGTATTTTAGAGTGAGCGATTTTGAACTCATACTACAAGAAAATATGGCTAACCTAATGAAAGCAACCTCTATTTCTGAAGTGGCTTTCTTTTTAATACAAATAAACTAAATAGAAATGCCCGGAACATTTTCACAAATTTACCTTCAGGTGGTATTTGCCGTTAAAGGAAGAGACAGTTTAATTTCCGAATCATGGGAAGAGGAACTGTATAAATACATTTCTGGTATCGTAAGAAATAAAGAGCAGAAAATGCTTGCTATAAATGGAATGCCCGATCATATTCATTTTTTTATCGGGATGAGACCATCCTGTTGTTTGTCTGATCTGGTAAGAGAGATTAAAAAATCGTCTAACGATTTCATCAAAGAAAAACAATTAAGCAAATTTAGATTTCAATGGCAGGAAGGTTATGGCGCATTTTCGTACAGCCATTCACATTTGGATAATGTCATCAGCTATATTCAAAATCAAAAGCAGCATCACAAAAAGCAAACCTTCCGGCAGGAATACCTGGATTTTCTCAAGAAGTTTCAAGTTGAATTCAAAGAAGAATATTTATTTGAATGGATTGAATAGCATCTAATTCAAAGGGTTCAAATATTAATAGTCAAACGTTAAATACATATACGACCCTGAAGGGGTCGCATTAAGCCACACACCATTGCTATATACATTAAATCCCTTCGGGATTGAAATAAGGAGCGTGAATCCGAAAGATCCGATTCTAATGCTTATAGACAATCAATAGAAAGAGACCTGCGACCCCAACGGGTCGAATCAACAGATTCTATAAATATTCGAAATCCCTTTGATGCTAACAGAACTACCTTATACCTTATATAAATTATTATTAATCCTTCTCTGAATTATATCTTTTGCCGCTTAGGTACATATTATCTTTCAATATAAACCTATAATTCAAAAGCGCATCTTCTCCTGCATAATCAACCCCTATTCTCGGTGTAGCCAAAATGTGCCTATTATGTACTTTAAATCCATCGCTGGTAATGTAAATGAGATCATCAAGCAAATTACTGCCTGTATGTTGCGTGGATATGCCCAAAGCTTTTGAAACATTTCCCGGGCCGGAACCAAGGGTGCGGTCCAGCTTTTTCTTGCCGGTTCGTTTCAACATGGTATCTATTCCGGTTAAAGGTTCAATAGCTCTGATCAATACAGCGTGAGGGGTGTTTATACTGTTAGTAACCACATTAAACAAGTGATGAATACCGTAACATAGGTAAACATATGCTGTCCCAGCTTCTCCATACATAATTTCTGTTCGGGTGGTTCTTCTACCATTCCATGCATGTGAAGCCCTGTCTATAACGCCATTATAAGCTTCTGTTTCTACAATGCGCCCCGAAGTTTCTGTTCCCTTCCATTTTGTAACCAGTATTTTGCCAATCAACGATCTTGCGATCTTTACTACATTGGTCTGGTTATAAAAGTCGTAATCCAGTTTTATCATGTTTGGGCAAAAGAAATTTTGTTATGTTTGAATGAAGATTGCATTTAACAGGTTAACAAGTTTACAAAAATCCGTCTAAATACTTTCGGTTGCTCAAAGAAATCATAATAGCCCTCCAATCATACTTTAAAGCGCATCAATTTATAAGAAAACATAAGTTGTGGCGGTGGATCATTATTCCAGGTATTATATATACGCTGCTTTTTGTGGTGAGTATGTACTTTTTTGGCAAAAGTGCCAGTTATGTAATTGAAGTACTTAGTATAAAAACAGGGCTGAAAACCTGGGTTGATGAAATGAAGAACAGTTTTGTGGGATTTCTTTTCGCTCTGGGTGGCGTAATGCTCTGGATCATTTTATTGCTCATGTATTTTTCGTGGTTTAAATATATCTGGCTTATTGTGGGTTCACCCATATTTGGTTACCTCAGCGAAAAAACAGAATCTATTATTGAAGGAAAAGAATACCCTTTCAGTTTTATGCAGTTAATGAAAGATATAACACGCGGAATAAAACTCGCTCTACGAAATGCATTGTGGCAAACAGTATACACCATTTCTATAGTTATTATATCTTTTATACCCGTAGTTGGTTGGATAACGCCCATGTTAGCTCTTTTTGTTGAATGTTACTACTATGGATTTTCTATGCTTGATTATAGTTGCGAGCGACAAAAATTATCTCCATCGCAAAGCATGGAATTTATTGGTAAACACAGAGGACTTGCAATTGGCAACGGTCTGGTTTTCTATCTTATGCATACCATTATTATTGTGGGCTGGGTACTTGCGCCGGCTTATGCGGTTATAGCCGCTACGCTTAGCTTATATCCTCAAAAAGATAAATAGCAAGCATATATTTTACTCCTGCTTATTTAACTATTCTTGTTGGAAGATCAATCGCCTATCTTTATCACTTAATTTAATACAGATCAGATGCAGGATCACGTAAAAGGTATTGTGTATTTAATCCCTTCCGTTATTGAAGAAAATGTACTTGAAACTATACCCCACTACATTTTAGAAACAGTTAAACAATGCCAAGTTTTCTTTGTGGAAAATGAAAGAACTGCAAGGAGGTTTTTAAAAAGTATTTGGCGGGAAATGGTAATTGATAATTATGAGTGGCATACTATTCATAAAGCAGAGCAAGCCGTTACGGCCGCATTTATGGCAGCTTTGCGAAACGGGAAAAACGTAGGCATTTTAAGTGAGGCTGGCTGCCCGGGGATTGCTGACCCAGGTCAGATTTTGGTTGATGCAGCTCAGCGTTCAGGGATATTAGTAAAACCATTGGTAGGCCCTAATTCCATCATTCTTGCGCTCATGGCCAGTGGCATGAATGGGCAAAACTTCAGGTTTGTTGGGTATCTTCCGGTTGACAATTTTGAAAGAGTAAAATCGCTAAAAGCTATTGAAGCGGATGCCATAAAAAACAACTGTACGCATCTTTTTATAGAAACACCTTACCGCAACAACCAAATGCTCGAAGCGATATTGAAAACCTGTAATCCGTCAACACGGTTATGCATAGCTGCTTCTATTACCTCGCCTACCGAGTTTATTAAAACAAAAACAATAGCTGAGTGGAGAAAAGAAAAGGTAGAGATTAATAAAAAGCCCGCAATTTTTTTACTGGGAAGCTGAGAAGAAAATACGTGAAAAGACAAAGTTGAAACGTGAGAAAAAATTTTTCACGTTTATCGTTTCACATCTCACCACTACTTCACAATATTCCCATTCCCGGAATCTTTCATGGCAATAATGCTATCTACCACATATTTTTTAAAACCCCGCCAGGGAAGCGCTCCATTATATTCTTTGTAATAGAGATCAAACATTTTTCCTGAATTAGCCATCAGTGTTTTTGCCACTTTTTCGTTGGAAACCGAAAATTCAAAATCGTAGGATTGTATAGTATTAGGAGATAATGAACGTATGCCCGATTGAATCAGTTTTCCCTCATATGTTTTAAATATGTAGCCCTTTTTTACGCAATAGTTCAATTCTCCTGATTTTACGCCTTCACCCAAAACAAAATAATAACGGAAATATATGAATCCTATCAGGAACACAATTGCGATTAGCAAAAAAATACGTAAGAATTTCTTCATAAGTGCTATTTGAGATTCAAGTTAACAAAATGTTGCTGGATACAATCAACCGGAACAACTATTAGTAGAAGCATAATATTTTAACCTGGTTGCACCCGGCTTTAATATTTATCTTTGCAAATCTATAAATAAATAACTGTATGAATATAGGTATAGTTTGCTACCCAACTTTTGGGGGCAGTGGTGTTTTGGCAACAGAACTGGGCAAGGCTTTGGCAGATAAAAATCACAATGTTCATTTTATTACGTACCAGCAGCCGGTAAGGTTAACTGGATTTCGCGCAAATATTTTATATCACGAAGTAAGGGTGCCTACATATCCTCTATTTGATTATCCTCCATATGAATCTGCCCTGGCAAGTACGCTTGTTGACGTAGTAAAAAATAACGATATTGATCTTTTGCATGTTCATTACGCCATTCCGCATGCTTCGGCAGCGTATATGGCAAAGAAGATCCTGGAAAAAGAGAAGAAATATGTACCTGTAATTACCACGCTGCATGGCACGGATATTACGTTGGTGGGAAGAGATAAAACATATGCACCTGTAGTAGCTTTTTCTATTAACCAGAGTGATTCCATTACAGCGGTATCTGAAAATCTGAAAGAAGAAACCTACCGCACGTTCAACATCGAAAAAGATATACAGGTTATTTACAATTTTGTAGATGTAAACCGTTTCAGCAAAAAGCCCATTGATGCATTTAGAAAAGTGATCGCTCCTAATAATGAACGCATCATCATGCATGCTTCCAACTTTCGCAAAATAAAAAGAATAGAAGATGTGGTTCGCGTTTTCAAAAAGCTTAATGATGTAATCCCTTCAAAATTATTATTGGTGGGCGATGGTCCTGAACGACCGGTAGCCGAAGCGCTGGCAAGGGAATTAAACCTGTTTGATGAAATAAGGTTTGTAGGCAAGCAACAGGACATGGAGGAAATTTTTGCTATAGCCGATCTTTTTTTACTGCCTTCTGAATATGAAAGTTTTGGTCTTTCGGCTTTGGAAGCCATGGCTGGCGGAGCGCCTGTAGTGGCTACTAATGTGGGAGGATTACCCGAAATTGTTACACCCGGCGTAAACGGGTATATGGCTAATGTGGGTGATGTAGACCAGATGGCCAAGTATGCCGTGGATATATTAAAAGATGAGCAGACTTTTTTAAAGTTTAAAGAAAACGCGAGAAAACAGGCCGACAACTTTGATATCACCCGTATTGTTCCACAATACGAAAAACTCTATGAAGCATTATTTGATAATTTCTGCAAGGAAGGTTGTAAGGTATACAGTGTGTCGTAAAGTGAAGAATAACAATTTGAATTTTTGCTGAAGCGTTTTGCATGACTATAATTGACACACATTGCCATTTATACGCAAAGGAATTTGAAGATGACATAGCCACCGTTATTAAACGGGCTCAACAATTGGGTGTTAAGCAGTTCTATTTACCTAATATAGATAGTAAATCTATAGACAGCATGCTGAAGATGGAAATTGATTTCCCTGATGCTTGTATTGCAATGATGGGGCTTCATCCTTGTTCTGTAAAAGAAGATTATAAAAGAGAATTAGCCATCGTAGAAAGCTGGTTGCAAAAAAGAGCCTTCGCCGCGGTTGGTGAAATAGGGCTTGATTTTTACTGGGACAAAACTTTTGTTGATCAGCAGTATGAAGCCTTTCATCAACAGATCATTTGGGCTGAACAGTATAATCTGCCAATAGTTATTCATACAAGAGAAGCGATGCAGCAATGTATTGATGTGGTTGCACAACATAAAACTGAAAAACTTAGCGGTATTTTCCATTGCTTTGGTGGAAATGTTGATGAGGCAAAACAAATTATTGATCTGGGATTTTACCTGGGCATTGGCGGTGTGCTTACGTACAAAAAATCCGGGCTAAAAGAAACATTGAAAGAGATAGATATTAAACACCTGGTTCTGGAAACAGATGCACCCTATCTTACACCCGTTCCCTTTAGAGGAAAAAGAAATGAAAGCGCTTACCTGCAATACGTAATTCAGGTATTGGCTGAAGTAAAGAATCTTACGGTTGAAGAAGTTGCAGCCGTAACAACGGCAAATGCTAACTTTGTTTTTCAAAAACGGCAGCATGTTGCGTAATGCATCTCCGGCAAAGCTTTTTATTATATACACAGGTGGAACTATTGGCATGGCCTTCGATCAAAGTGGCTCACTTGTGCCTATGGGTTTCCAGGAAATCAAATACCATATACCCGAAATTGCTAAACTTGGTTATGAGTTCGACATGCATACGTTTAACCCGCCCATAGATTCATCCAATATGTCGCCGGAGATTTGGATTACATTGGCTGAACTTATTCAAACCAATTACAATAGTTACGATGGTTTTGTTATTCTGCATGGCTCAGATACCATGGCGTTTACAGCATCTGCATTAAGCTTCATGCTGCAAAATCTTGATAAACCTGTTATACTCACTGGCTCACAGTTACCTATAGGCGAAATAAGGACAGACGCGAAAGAAAATATTATCACCACCATGGAAATCGCCGGTGCAAAAAAAGATGGTAAGGCCATGGTTCCGGAAGTGTGCATTTATTTTGACTATTTTCTTTTCCGTGGCAACCGCACCAAAAAATACAACACAGAAAAATTCGAAGCTTTTTATTCTTATAATTATCCTGCATTAGCTGAAGCAGGTATAAATATTCAATACAGGGAAAAAAATATATTGAAGCCAAACGATTCAGCTTTTACTATTAATACAAAGCTTGACAATAATATTGCTGTGCTGAAAATGTTTCCAGGAATTAGCCGTCATATGGTTGAATCAGTGTTACATACACCAGGCATAAAAGCCGTTATCATGGAAACCTTTGGTAACGGAAATACCATAACTGCTCCCTGGTTTATAGAAAGTGTAAGACAAGCTATAAATAACAATATTATTATTGTAGATAGAACTCAATGTGACGGTGGATCTGTAGAGTTGGGCAGATACGAAACCAGCGCCTATTTAAAGGATATAGGTGTTACCAGCGGCAGCGATATGACTTTTGAAGCAACCATTACCAAATTAATGTGGTTGCTCGGACAGAAATTGCCTGTACCCGATGTAAAAAAGCTACTTGAAATCTCATTAAAAGGTGAGCTTACGGAAAAATAGGAGAGATTATTCCTGCCTAATGCCTAATAATCCTATTTTTGCAGTCCTTTAAAAAGGAAGGAGACGTGTCCGAGTGGTTGAAGAAGTCCCGATTAAATCGGGAGAAAGTGTGTATAAGGGAAACTGTATCAAGCGTATTTTATTTTTATATATGGAGAGTTGTCCGAGTGGTTGAAGGAGTCCCGATTAAATCGGGAGAAAGTGTGTGTAAGAGAAACTGTATCAAGCGTATTTTATTTTTATATATGGAGAGTTGTCCGAGTGGTTGAAGGAGCACGCCTGGAAAGTGTGTATACGGGAAACTGTATCAAGAGTTCGAATCTCTTACTCTCCGCATTTATGCTGCCAATGCTAACACCACAAAATTATTATGTGTATATCCTTCAAAGCATGAAGGATTTTTCTTTTTACGTAGGACAATGTGACGATTTGGATCGAAGAATGTCAAAACATTTTGACGGGCTTAGTAAATACACTGGGTCAAAGCGGCCATGGCGATTGGTATATTTCGAAAAGGTGAAAACAAGATCCATCGCATTAAAAAGAGAAAAGGAAATTAAACTAAAGAAAAGCCGTTTGTATATTGAGTCGCTGATATTAAAATTGGAGAGTTGCCTGAGTGGTTGAAGAAGTCCCGATTAAATCGGGAGAAAGTGTGTATACGGGAAACTGTATCAAGAGTTCGAATCTCGCCGTCTCCGCTATATTTTAATGCTAACTTTGGGTAAATTTTATATATTATCCCTAAAGCTTGAAGATTTTTCTTTTTATGTAGGATAATGTGACGATTTGGATCGAAGAATGTCAACGCATTAATTTCAATGAAATGATTCTTTTATTTCAATCAACTTTATGCATAAATATGGAAAAAAATGAGATATCATCATTTAT
The DNA here is from genome assembly GCA_044223805.1 of Agriterribacter sp. Lineage (GTDB taxonomy): Bacteria > Bacteroidota > Bacteroidia > Chitinophagales > Chitinophagaceae > Agriterribacter. Next base: position 15,155 of record JBGALP010000010.1, on the reverse strand, counting down.
AATTCTCCGGGTAATCAAACACAAATTGAAGTAAATTTTGATGGGAATACTGTATGGCTTATGCTCAACCAAATCGCTTGAATTTATGGAAGAAATAAGTCAGTGATATCCAAACATTTGAAAAACATATATATTACCAATGAGTTAGATAGAAAATCAGTTGTTGCAAAAAATGCAACAACTGCAACAGATGGAAAAACTTATGAAGTAGAATATTTACAATCTTGATGCCATTTTATCTATTGGTTACAGGGTAAATTCAAAAGAAGGTACTCAATTCCGGCAATGGGCAACCCAACGCCTTAAAGACTACCTGGTACAAGGATATGCCATCAATCAAAAACGGCTGGAACAATTACAGCAAGTAGTTAATATAGTGCAGCAATCCGGCAGTACCAAAACTTTCAACATCAGAAGCAAAAGGATTGCTGGATATTATTACCCATTATACCCAAAGTTTTGTACTGTTAAATCAGTTTGACAGTAACAGGTTAGTAAGCGATCAATTGAATGAAAACATTACCTATGAAATTGAATACACTGGTATTTGTAAAAGCTATTGATCTGCTTAAAAAACAGTTGATAAAAAAGAAGGAGGCAACCGGGCTCTTCGGCAATCAAAAAGATTACGAACTTTCAGGGCATTTTGGGCAATATTTTTCAAACTTTTGGTGGTGATATCTATACAAGAGTATTGAAGAACAGGCAGCCCATCTTTTATATTTTGTAATAAAAAATCATCCTTTCAGCGACGGTAATAAAAGAATCGGCGCATTTTTATTTGTGTGGTTCCTCGAAAAAAACAAACATCGCGTTAAAAAGGATGGAGAAGTGAAAATAAACGACAACGGACTGGTAGCGCTTGCATTACTTGTTGCGCAAAGTAATCCAGATGATAAAGAACTGATGATAAGTTTAATAATCAATCTTATCAATAATCGCTAATAAGAATTATACTGAAAATAAGCGTTGATATACCTTTCTTACTGCTCCTCCTCAAAATAAATTTTATAATATTTTCTTCCGGTTTCTTCGTCAATACCTTTTTCAATCAGGTCGCGGCGGCCATGTATATATATGTGGAAGTTTTTATCCAGTTTTAATACGCTTTTAAATACCCGTTGCTGCTTTTTTACAGCAGCAAGATTAATATCAAAATCATCCTCAATTTCGTATTTCCGGGAAGCTTCGAAATTTTTTTTATAATCCATAAAAGTATCTACCACCTCCGGATGATGAATTACTTCTTCGGCAAATTCCTTCAGATTAAATTGTTCTTTACTTTTAAAATAATCCATCGAGCGATTCAACAACTCTATCTGGTCGGTCTTGGATACATCAAATTTATCCGCATATTCATTGGTCACAAAATTTTTGCAAAGGCTCAAATATTGATCGGTATGATTGTAACTATCTGCTAAAGGCTGCACCTGCAAAAAGTCGTTCATCCAGTATTGCGCATCCTGCTGTTTATTGGTATTATCTACCACGCATATTTTAAACCCTTCTTCAACAGCAGTGTTAAAAATAAGACAGCCTTTATCAAGCTTATTAATGCTGATGCCTTCCTCGTCTTTGAGTTGCCATTCATCTTCCTGCTGAGATAATTTGAGAAAGGTCTCCTTTGTTTCCGATTTAAAAATACCTATAGCAGAAGTATAATCACTTTCAAAAGGAATATTCTTAAACCTTACAATATACACTTCTCCTTCCTTTACTTTTACATGCGTACTCTTGCTGTATAAAAATGCAGCTATCTGCCCCGATAATTCAATAAAGTTCTGTGGCTGTTGAAATAATTCATTAGCGTAGTGATATATCTCATTTAATTTGAGATCGCTCAGATGCGTGAAATGATATAGCTTATTGGTATCAAAAGGTCCAAGAAAATACTGCGTTAGTAATTTAGGAACTATATCACCAGACAAGCGGAGAAGTTTTTGCGAGCGCTTTAAATCCTCACCACGTGTTGGATTTCCCACTTTATGAACAATCACTTCGTTTAGTTGTACGTCTTCTATACCTGTCATATATAACTATTAGGGCGGCGAAGATAAGAAGCAGATGAATGTAGATTTTATGGAAGCATTATAAATACATACTGTCAAATTATTAACAATCCAACTTAAAAAAGAAGGAGCGGAATAATGAATCTTCCTTATCTTTCCTATCTATATTTTCCACTCTATTAATTTTCTTTCGATGCGCAATACAAGAAGAGATTTTTTGAAGAAAAGCACGCTGGCTTTGGCAGGTGCTACCATATTTTCCAGCGATTTGTTCGCGGCTAAAAATCCGGGTGAATTAGTAGGCGTTCAGTTGTATAGTATAAGAGATGATATGAAAGCAGATCCATTGGGAAGCCTGAAAAAGCTGGCAGCAATGGGGTATAAAAATGTGGAGCACGCTAATTATATTGATCGTAAATTTTATGGTTATACTGCAACAGAATTCAGAAAGGTACTTAATGATCTTGGGTTGAAAATGCCAAGCGGACATACAGTAATGCGTAAAGATCATTGGGACAACAGTAAGAACGATTTTACTGATGCCTGGAAATGGACAGTTGAAGACGCTGCAGTGATGGGTCAACAGATTGTAATAAGTCCATGGCTGGATGAAAGCCTTAGGAAAAATTACGACGACATGAAACGCTATATGGACGTTTTTAATAAGAGTGGCGAGCTGTGTAAAAAATCAGGTATGCGTTTCGGTTATCATAATCACTCGTTCGAATTCAGCGAAGAACTGAATGGCATGAAAATTTTTGACATCATTTTGCAGAATACTGATCCTAAACTGGTAGTACAGCAACTGGACATAGGCAATATGTATAATGCCGGTGCCAGGGCATTGGATGTGATGAAGAAATATCCAGGTAGGTTTGAATCTATGCACGTAAAGGATGAAATAAAGGCAAGTGAAGGACACGAACCTTACGAAAGTACCATTTTAGGCGTTGGACTTATTCCTGTGAAAGAAGTAATCGAGCTCGGCAGAAAATCAGGCACGAAACATTTTATTATAGAGCAGGAATCTTACCAGCAAAAAACTCCTATGCAGAGCGTAGACGAAGATTTGAAAATAATGAAGAAGTGGGGATGGTAAGGTGAATGGTCAAAAAGTGAATAGTGAAACGTGAAAAGACAAACGATAAACGACAGACACGAAATGTGAAAGGATAGACCCAGGATTGATCAGCTGATTGCTGATAGCCGATTGCTATCGCTAGCTTCTATGATTCTTCCACCAGCGGTACGCAATAAAACCAACTACCGCAAAAGGCGTGAGCATCAGGTACACAATGCCGGTATTGAGGGCCTTGGCCGGACCTTCGCCCATTTGCTGAGCGGTTTTGGTACATATAGAACATTGTGCCGAAGCACCAAAGCTCATTAAAATACAAACCACAATACCAGTAAAAATTAAACCTTTCATAATTAAACTGATGGGCCGCAAAGATACAACACCACGGCTCTCCGAAGTAAATAAATATGCAAGGATGCGGTAAATAATAATATTATATTTATAGTATATCCTTCGGTAGGTTTAATTTTGCAATTATGAAGATCGCGTTAGCCCAGCAAAACTATCACATCGGAAATTTTGAAAGCAATACACAAAAAATTATCGCTGCCATTAATGAGGCAAAAGCACAGGAAGCTGAATTGGTAGTTTTTTCAGAATTATCTGTATGCGGGTATCCACCAAGAGATTTTCTTGAGTTTGACGATTTTATAGCAGCCTGTTACCATGCTGTTGAAGAAATAAAAAAACATACAGAAGGCATCGGCGTTATAGTTGGCGCTCCCCAAAAAAACCCGGAAGCTGGTGGTAAGGATTTATTTAACGCTGCATGGTTTTTATACAACAATGAAGTTATAGGCGTTGCTCATAAAACATTATTACCTACTTACGATGTGTTTGATGAATACCGTTATTTTGAACCCGCTTTTGAATGGAATATCATTCCCTTTAAAAATCATCGTATAGCGCTTACTATTTGTGAAGACATCTGGAACCTTGGCGAAAATCCACTGTACCGCATTTGCCCTATGGATATACTGGTAAAGCAACAGCCGGATATAATGATCAATATTTCTGCTTCACCTTTTGATTACGATCATGAGGAAGACCGCAAAGAAATAGCAAAGGCAAATGTGTTGAAATATAATCTTCCTTTAGTGTATTGCAACGGGGTTGGCTCGCAAACAGAAATTGTTTTTGACGGAGGGAGTTTGGTGTATGACGCAAAAGGAAACCTTATAAAAGAAATGGATTATTTTAAGGAATCGCTTTGTGTGGTAGATATAGTGGTAAATACCGGCGATACATTAGCTTCAAAAATCCAATATCAACCCGCTATCGTTTCTGGAAAGACAGACAGTGAAATGCGGGTTTCAAAAGTGACTAATCCTGAAAAGATCATTGATTTTTTAACTGCTGAAAATAATATAAGACAAATTCACGATGCACTGGTATTAGGCATTGGCGATTATTTTTCGAAGATGGGATTTAAAAAAGCCATCCTGGGTAGCAGTGGAGGAATAGATAGCGCGGTTACACTGGCACTTGCCTGTGAAGCGTTGGGTGTTGAAAATGTAAGAGCCATATTAATGCCGTCGCAATTTTCATCAGATCATTCGGTGAGCGATGCGGAACAGTTAAACAAAACGCTGAACAACCCTTATGATATTGTTCCTATCAAACCAGTATATGAGACTTTCCTTTCTACCTTAAAACCTATTTTTAAAGATTTACCTTTTAGTGTTGCCGAAGAAAATATTCAAAGCCGCTCCAGAGGAAATATTTTAATGGCAATTGCCAATAAGTTTGGATACATTTTGCTGAATACTTCTAACAAAAGTGAATTGGCAACCGGCTATGGTACATTATATGGAGATATGGCAGGTGGATTGAGTGTGTTGGGCGATGTATATAAAATGCAGGTATACGCCCTGGCAAAGTATATCAACCGAAATAAAGAAATCATTCCTGCTAATATTATTACCAAGGCGCCATCTGCTGAATTAAGACCAAATCAAAAAGACAGTGATAGTCTTCCTGAATATGATATTCTTGATAAAGTATTATATCAGTATATTGAAAGAAGACAGGGGCCAAAGGAAATTATAGCGATGGGTATTGATCCGGCCATTGTAACAAGAATTTTGAAACTGGTAAACGTAAATGAATATAAAAGAAACCAGTTTTGCCCCATCATTCGCGTGAGCTCAAAAGCATTTGGTGTAGGAAGAAGGGTTCCTATAGTTGGGAAGTATCTAAGTTAAATAAACAAACATGTGCGGCATTGCCGGAATAATATCATCAGATCCGTCTCAAATACACATAGGCCGTTTGCAACAAATGGCAAATGCAGTGGCACATCGTGGCCCTGATGGTGAAGGCTTCTGGATCAACCCATCCAATACTATTGGCTTTGCGCATCGTCGGTTATCAGTCATAGATTTAAGTGCTGAAGCAGCACAACCCATGCATTTTTCTACTGCTTCGTTTAACCGGCGCTATACTATTACATACAATGGTGAGATTTACAACTATCTTGAAATAAGAGAAGAATTGTTTTCACGCGGCTATACCTTTCAAAACCGTTGCGATACAGAAGTGATACTGGCAGCATATGATTGCTTTAAAGAAGATTGCCTGCAATATTTTGATGGTATGTTTGCCTTTGCTATTTGGGATGAACAGGAGCAGGTTTTTTTTGCCGCAAGAGACAGGTTTGGAGAAAAGCCTTTTTTTTATTGTACAAATGAAAAAGAAGATAGTTTTTATTTTGGCAGTGAAATTAAGACGTTATGGGCCGCCGGAATAGAAAAGCAAGTAGATAATCAGGCATTGCTCTATTACCTGGGGTTAGGATTTACACAATTTCCATTGCAAAAAGAAAAGACATTTTACAGCGGAATCAACAGTCTTTTGCCTGCACACTATATATATTGGAAAGTGAAGGAGAAACCGCTTTCAATTAATCAGTACTGGAACCTTAATAACACAACAAACATCATTAGTGAAAAAGAAGCAGCAGATAAGTTCAGATCATTATTCTTTACTTCTGTTAAAAGGCGGTTGCGTAGTGACGTATTTGTTGGAACCAACCTGAGCGGCGGTTTAGATAGCTCTTCTATTGTGGCAGTAATTAATAATCTTATTACATCAGAGAACTATAAAAGTTTTTCAGCGGTTTTTCCGGGCTATGAAAAAGATGAATCAGCATATATACAGGAGGTTGTAACAGCGTTTGGGTTGGATGATTACAAGGTTACTCCTACTGGCGCTGATTTTATCAGCGACTTCGAAAAGTTGTGCTATCACCACGAACAACCTTTCGGCTCCGCCAGTGTATATACGCAATATGCCATTTGTCGCCTGGCTAAACAAAACGGAACAAAAGTAGTATTAGACGGGCAGGGCGCTGATGAAACCATAGGAGGATATTCAAAACATATACATTGGTATTTGCAGGAATTGCTTGCAAGAAAAAAGTTCAGCTTATTTTCAAGTGAACGAACAGCATTAAAGCAAAACAATATTTCTTTTGACTGGGGATATAAAAATTACTTGGCAGCATATGCGCCTAATATAACTGCTACCACGCTGCAACGGAGAGAAAATAAAAATCTTATCACTAATACTGAAATGGAACAGGATTTTATTGATGCTCATTTTGATAAGAATAATGTATACAAGGCAAGCATAAGCAGAATGAATGATATTTTGTATTACGATGTAATAGACTTTGGGCTGGAAGAATTGTTGCGTTATGCCGACAGAAATTCCATGGCTCACGGTGTAGAAATGCGGTTGCCTTTCCTGAGTCATGAACTGGTTGAATTTGTTTTTACATTACCTGCTGAATACAAAATACAACAAGGATATACCAAGTGGATTTTGCGGGAGAGTGTAAAGTATATTATGCCTGAAAAAGTAACCTGGCGAAAAAATAAAATTGGATTCGAGCCTCCGCAGGAAGAATGGATGAAGCATAAAGCTTTTATTGACCGCATCCATCAGGCAAAACAGCAACTCGCCAGGGCGGGAATTTTAAAAAAAGAAATGGTTGATAAGTCCGTTCGCTCAACAGGGGCATATTCGGCACAAAATTATGATTGGCGTTACCTGGTAGCGGCTTCATTGTTTGCATTATAAACTGCCAGGTTTTTAGTACAGGAGCATCATCAAACCTGGCAGTGTATGGTTAATCAAGGCAATGCTGTCGGCAAACTTTATAATTGTTTTTTGAGCTTTTCGTATTCAAGTGCTTCGCCTGATGGGGTAAACTTAATAGTGTACCAGTGTTTCTCATCTTCCATTCTTACAAAATAAGCTACGTCTTCACCTGAGGTAATTTCAGTTACACCAAAAGCTGTTTTTTTAGAATAATGATTTTTGATTTCTTTAAGAATATTCATAGGTAATAAAGCGGGTGCATAAAAACGCATGGAGTTGGTAATAACACCGTCTTTATTATAATACACTATATATTTTATTCCTTCCTGCAGAAAGCGAACGGAATAATTTTCGGTGCTTTCGTGCCAGGTAATTTGTTGTGCCGTGGTAAAAGTTTCTCTAAAGGCTTTTAATACTTTTTCATTTACTGCTGTGGGTGTGTTGGCAAAAGCACCTGCTGTAAACAGGGCGAATATGCATAAGGCAAATATTTTTTTCATACAAACTCATTTAGTTTTTGAGGACAAATTATTTACAACTCAAAAGTAGAAACTGGTTATGCGCTATAAAATGAAACTATGTCAGCGGATGGATCAAGATAAGATGCGCGTGTAATTTTTAATAGCAGGAAGTATGAATGGAAGATATAGCAAGCTGTAACCCTTTGTGGTGGCTATTTTTAGCGATGTTGCATATTGTTACCCTGGTGCGGTTAAGTTTCTGTTAAACTGGAATTCCGGAAAACAACTTGATAAGTTGAAACTCACTGCATTTATGCATCTTTGCATTTCATTTTAGTTTTTATGAAACAAGCAACAAAATTTATTCATGCAGGTGTTCATCCTGATCCTTCTACCGGTGCTATTATGACGCCGATATATCAGACATCAACATTCGTGCAGGATGGTCCGGGTAAGCATAAAGGGTATGAATATGCCCGCACACAAAATCCTACAAGAACACAGTTGCAGGATGCGCTGGCGGCGGCAGAAAACGGTACATATGGCATCAGCTTTGGCAGTGGACTTGCAGCAACAGACACACTGTTGAAATTATTTAAACCCGGCGATGAAATTATAAGCACTAATGATTTATATGGCGGCACCTATCGCCTGATGAGAAGAATATGGGAAGGCTATGGCTTAAAATTTACTTTCATTGATATGAGTGATGCGAACAATATCACAAAACATCTATCACCAGCCACAAAAATGATATGGTTAGAAACGCCCACCAATCCTTTGATCCGCATTATTGATATTAAAGCTTGTGCTGCTATTGCAAAAAAAGCAGGTGCAATGCTTGTAGTGGATAATACTTTTGCTTCGCCCTATTTGCAGAATCCGCTCGACCTTGGGGCAGACGTAGTAATGCATTCGGCAACAAAATATATTGGAGGACATAGTGATGTGGTGCATGGTTGCTTAATTACAAATGATAAAGCAATTGCAGATCAATTGTATTTTTTGCAGAATGCCTGTGGCGCGGTTCCTGGTCCACAGGATTGTTTTTTATTGCTACGTGGGTTAAAAACCTTACACATCCGCATGCAACGGCATTGTGAGAATGGTGAAAAAATTGCACACTTTCTTCGCAATCATGCCAAAGTAGCTAAAGTACATTGGTGTGGTTTTGATGATCATCCTAATCATAATATAGCAAAGGCACAGATGCGTGGTTTTGGAGGAATGATGAGTTTTGAATTGAAAGATAATACGGTTGCCGAGGCAGAAAAGGTGCTATCAACTACAAAGATTTTCGCTTGTGCGGAATCGTTAGGAGGTGTTGAATCATTAATCGGACATCCGGCCAGTATGACGCATGCTTCTATACCAAGAGAAGAAAGAATCGCCAACGGATTGGTTGATTCCTTAATCCGCATTAGTGTAGGTATAGAAGATGCAGACGATCTTATTGAAGACCTGAACCAGGCATTGGGTTAATATGATAATACAGGATGAGTTAAAAGCGTTTCTGGATCGTAAAGCGGATGAGTATAATAAAGCATCTTTTATTGCTAACGACCCAATTTGTATACCCCATTCTTTTTCAAAAAAACAAGATATAGAAATCGCAGGCTTTTTTGCCGCCATACTGGCCTGGGGAAACCGTACCACCATTATTTATGTATTTTAAACACCGTACGTTCAATGCAACGGATATACTATACTTTGTTGAATTTTTTCATGAACATTATAAACAGCATGATTCATTGGAAACCGCTTTTTCAGAAGGTCTTGCAAAAGGCGATGAAACTATTGAAAACGCGCTTCGTCATTTTTACAGGTATTTCTTTTCGTTGCCGGATGTTCCAAAAAGAACAATGAAACATATCGCAACTCCTGATAGAAATTCTACCTGCAAGCGGTTGAATATGTTTTTAAGATGGATGGTTCGGAAAGATAAGGCAGGAGTTGATTTTGGGATCTGGAAAAAAATAAAACCCTCGCAGTTAATCTGTCCTATAGATGTGCATGTGGCACGTGTGGCAAAAAAGCTTGGGCTCGTAGCACGTAATCAAACGGATTGGTTAACTGCTCTGGAATTAACTGCTCATCTCAAACAACTTAACCCAGGCGATCCTGCAAAATATGATTTTGCTTTGTTTGGTTTAGGCGTAATGGAGAAATTTTAATTGTCATGGAAAAGGAAGTTATACTATATCTGCAGCATGTATTGTGTGTTTCTTTGGCAGAATCTAGCTGGGAAGAAATGCGCATAAAAGTACATGAAACAATACAACACCTGATAGAATATGACTTTCAAAAATTGGTTGAAGTATTATATCGAATAGACGTAGATGAGCGAAAGCTGAAAAGGATATTGAGCGACAATAAAAATAAAGATGCAGCCATAATTATAGGCGATCTTATCATAGAGCGCCAGGTTGAGAAATTCAACAGCCGTAATCAATCACGTCGTATGGATGATGATATACCTGAAGAAGATAAGTGGTAGAGAATTTCTGATTTTTAATTTGAGATGTAGTGAAAAATGTTTCATCTCATGGCTAAAAACTGATGGCTGATTGCCATTGATTACGGCTGAAAGCTAACTAAAGATTTGCCTTTATAGTTACCATACTCATCCAACTCATCGTTATAACTACTAACCATCCTATAATGTGCATCCACAGCGGATGTTTATACTGATTGACTATGCTTGCCCGGGTAGCAGCAACTAATATTACCGCCAATGCAATAGGAAGGATAATACCATTAAATGCGCCAGCTAATATTAACAGGCTAACAGGATTGCCTGCAAAAATGAAAATGATAGTGGAAAGAATAATGAATAATGAAATGATCCATTTTTCTTTGTTAGCTATAACAGGATGAAACGTTTTGAAAAAGGAAACAGAAGTGTAAGAAGCGCCTACAACCGATGTGATAGCCGCACACCACAGCACAATTCCAAAAAATATATAACCAGCTTTACCGGCAGCAGATTTGAAAACCTCAGCCGCCGGATTTTGATTGCCCAATGATACACCTTGCCATACAACACCTAATGCGGCAAGAAATAATATAAACCGCATAACAGAAGTGACGAGTATACCACTTACCGCACTTTTAGTTACTACAGGCACTGATGCTTTTCCTTTAATGCCTGCATCCAGCAAACGATGTGCTCCTGCAAAAGAAATATATCCGCCAACAGTACCTCCAACCAATGTTACAATTTTCATTACATCTATCTTGTCGGGCAGTATGGTTTTATGCAAAGCTGTAATGAATGGCGGGCCAGAAACAAAAGCCACATATACTGTAAGTATGATCATAATAATTCCCAGGATCCTGGTAAACAGATCCATCATTTTCCCCACTTCTTTGTACCAGAAAATAGCCAGTGCCGCTATGCAACTTATTATGGCACCGGTTTTTACACTTAAGCCGGTGAGTATCTGCAGTCCAAGCCCACAACCTGCTATGTTGCCAATGTTAAAAACAATTCCTCCTAATACAATTAATGCAGCCAGGAAATAACCTAGCCCAGGAAAAAGTTTATTGGCAAGATCCTGTGCCCGCTGTTCACTTACGGTAACAATACGCCAGATATTTAACTGCGCGCCAATATCAAGCAAAATAGAAATGAGAATAACAAAACCAAAACTTGCTTTAAGCTGTTCTGTAAAGGCGGCAGTTTGTGTAAGAAAACCCGGACCGATAGCCGAAGTTGCCATCAAAAACGCGGCACCTAATAAAGCACCGCGCAAGGAAGAAGATGAATGATCAGATGGTTTCAATACGAATACCGTTTTGTTGTAATTGTTCAAAAATAATTTTGGCAAAACTAACCGCGTGCTCACCATCACCGTGAATGCAAATAGTATCAGCCTTTATACGAATGGGAATATGGTTAATAGTAGTAACATTGCCATGTTCTATCATTTGCAGTGCTTGCCTTGCAGCGGTAGCGATATCAGTTATTAATGCGTTGGCCTCACTTCTCGGAGTAAGCGAGCCATCGTCCTGGTAAGTTCTATCGGCAAATACTTCACTAGCGGTTTTTACATTAAACTGCTCGGCTTCTGTTATCATCAAAGAATTACTCAATCCATAAAAAATCAAATCAGCATCAACTGCTTTTGTTGCCTTTAATAAAGTGTGCGCATACATTTTGTTTTTAGCGGCCATATTATATAAAGCACCATGTGGCTTTACATGATGTAGTGTACCACCCAATTTTTCCGCTATGCTTTTTATTAACAGCACCTGGTCTGTAAAAATGGTATATAATTCTTCTTCTGAAAGTTGCATAGTCGTTCTTCCAAAATTCTCTTTATCTGCAAAGCCGGGATGTGCACCAATAGCAACCTTGTGTTGAAGACAAAGTGCTATTGTTTTTTGTATGATCTTCTCATCGCCTGCATGATACCCACAGGCGATATTAGCAGAACTGATAAATGGCATGATGGCTTCATCTGTCGGCATTCCTTCTCCTATATCGCAGTTCAGATCAATTTTATATGTGGCTGAGTGTATCATTATTTATAATGATCAAATGCTTGTTTGTTCCCATTTAAAAGCACAGGCGTTTTTTAGTTCGAGCAAATGCTGTTGTTGTTGCAATAATAAATTTTCTGCAGTAGCAATATCAATCATCCTGAATGTTAAAGCGGTGCCCTCTTTTATTTGTGCCAGTTTGCTCCAATGTGCCTTTATTACATGTGCAATGCGCGGATATCCTCCGGTAGTTTGATGATCTGCCATCAGTGTTATCAATTGCCCACTGGGTAATAATTGTATAGTGCCAAATTGCACACCGGATGAAACAAGCTCAAAAGGTTGTTGTGTTGAAAGTGCGGGGCCACTAAATGTGTAACCCATACGGTCAGACGAAGGCGTAAGTACAAATGACTCTTTTTTCAGTAACGTTTTGCTTTCACCGGTTAGGAGTTTCCATTCATTACCTGGCAGTGCAGCTATTTCATCTGTACTAAAATCATCCTTGTAAGTAGTGGTCTTCCATTTAAATATGTAGTGAGCCTTTTCTGGAATTGGTTCTTTAATACGAAACAAATCTGGGTAAGCAACAACATCATTTTTCTGAAGTGTTCTTCCATTAAATCCCCCTAACCCTGCTTTAACATGTGTTGAAAAACTTTTCAACCATTCATCCGCATGTAATCCACCCTGCACAGCCAGGTAACACCATCTGCCATTTTTTCTTTGTTCAAACTGCAGCTTACTGTTTTCACCCACAGCAACAGGTTGTAATAGCGGAACAATCACTCCATTAATGGTAGCGCCAAAATCGGCGCCGCCTATTGTTATTATAGTTGATTTCTCAAAAACAATTACCGGTGCTGGAAAACTCATTTCCAGTACTGCCTCATTGAATGAATTTCCAACCAACAGGTTTACGGTCTGCATCATAAAAACATCCATCGTTCCACCGGGATTGATGCCCAGATACTGAAGACCGTACCTGCCGGAATCCTGTATAGTATCGTATATGCCGGGTTTAATAATTTTCAAACTCATGGCTGGTTATTGAATGAAATTGAACAATATCGCCCGGTTGAAATAATGTTGTAACAGTGTCACCATTTGATTCAAATAATTTAACCGGTGTTCTTCCAATAATGTTCCATCCTCCAGGAGATTGCAGGGGATAGATCCCTGTTTGTCTACCGGTTATGCCTACACTACCGGCCTTAATGTTTTGAGGCGAAGGTTTGCGAGGCATCAGCAATTGTTCATCTATTTCGCCCATATAGGCAAAGCCTGGCAAAAAGCCGAGCATATATACCCGGTAACGCTGTGTAGTATGCAGATGAATAACTTCCTGCCTCTTTATTTGCTTTGCAAGGCAAATGGCTTTCATATCTATAGCATAGGGTGTTTCATAACAAACAGGAACATCTATTTCCCGTGGAGCTATCGTGCTTGTTTGTTGGGCCTGCTGTATAAGCTTGTTGATTTTATCAGTTACCAATTCAGAAATAGTGAGCTCCCATTTACATTCATTACGCAAAAGCCAGGGATCGTAGTATACCGTGAGCGAACTATAAGCAGGTACAGATTCAATAAATCCTTTAAAAGGCTTAGCTGAAATATGTGCATGCAACCATAATACGATTTCATTGATGCTTTTGTCAATATAATTTCCAAAGTCAATGGTTATGGCTGTATCGCCCAGGGAATATATAGTATAATCAGGCAGTGCATGCATAACAATATAAAGTTAACAGCATGATGTCAAACTAATATATTTCTATATGAAGATTGTATAAATAAAATAGTTTTGGTGAAATTTTGCATGATGACATTGTACGGCATTCCTAATTGCGATGTAACCAAAAAAGCGATGGACTGGCTCAAAAAGCATAAGCTTGAATATGCTTTTCATAATTATAAAGAGGAAGGCATATCTGCTGAGAAATTAAACGAGTGGAGCGGGAAAGTGGGATGGGAGAAATTTTTTAATAAGCGCAGTAGCACCTGGAAGGAACTGCCCGCAAAAGAACAACAATCGGCCACCAGCCAAAGTAATGCAGTAAATATAATGCAGCAACACAATAGTATTATTAAGCGACCAATTATTGAACACAATGGAAAATTATTGATAGGCTTTGATGAAAAGCTATATCAACAGGAGCTTGTATAAACCTTATACTGAATATTTTGATTGCAGATAATGGTTCAATTCTTCAGAAATCAATTTCAACTGATGCATGGATTGCAACACATGATATTGTTGCTGAAAGCTATTAATAATATAGGGATGAGCAATCATTTGCTGCAGATCGGCGTCAATCCTGGTGGCCTCATCCGATAAACAGTATTTGGTTTCGCCTGGCGAGGAAAGAATGCCTGCTCCGTATATTTTAACAGCTCCGTTTTCTTTTACCAATCCGAATTCGATAGTATACCAATACAATCGTGAAACAGCGGTTACAACTTCTTCATTATAGTTAAATCGCTTTGCTGTTTCCGCGAGTGAAAACAAATAATCAGATATAAGAAGATCGGCTAATAACGGCACATGACCGAAAACATCATGAAACATATCAGGCTCTTCCAGGTAATCGAGTTGCTCTTTCTTACGAAGCCAGGTAGTAGCGCCAAACTTCTTTTCGGTCATCCATCTAAAAAATTCATCATTGTCAATTAAACCTGGAACTGCATATAGTTGCCAACCGGTTAATTGTTTCAGGTGTTCATTGGTTTCATTAAAAGAGGGAATGGCTGCTGAAGTAAAACGCAGATCGTTGATACTTTTTTTGAACTGTGCGTAAGCTACATCTCCAACAACGGCAAGCTGTCTTTTAAATAAAATGGACCAAACATCCTGATCTTCATTTGTATATTTTGAATAATCCTGTGTAAGCATATCGTTCAATTTTTAGCCGCAGATTCGCAGATTATATATTGATTTGCAAATCTGGGATTACATTATTTTGTTTATCCTTTGAACGTCAGGTCGCTCGTAGGTTTTCATTGAGTTGTACTTAATCC
>JBGALP010000283.1:0-5861 GCA_044223805.1 Agriterribacter sp. | reverse complement strand
ATATGAAAGTATAGATAAAGTATTGGAAAGAGGGTTGCATGCCATGTCGCCAGGTGCTTTTGAAACGGCTGCTAACGAAACAGGGGCTTTAATGCTTGATGTGCGTGCGGCCAGTGCTTTTGCGGAAGGGTTTATTCCTAACTCCATTAATATAGGGCTGGAAGGATCGTTTGCTCCCTGGGTAGGCGCCATGATACCCGATATAAAACAGGAAATACTGCTTATATGCGAGCCGGGTACTGAAGAAGAAGTAGTAACCCGGTTAAGCAGGGTGGGATATGATTATGTAATTGGCTACCTCAACGGTGGTTTTGAATCGTGGAGGAAAGCCGGGAAGGAAGTAGACACTATCAAAAGCATTAGCGCAGATGCGTTGGCAGATCTGCTTGTAAAAGACCCTTCTTTGCATATACTGGATGTAAGAAAAAACAGCGAATTCCTCAGCGAGCATATAGCGGATGCTGAAAATATGCCCCTCGATTTTATTAATGATGCTATGAATATGATAGATAAAAACAAGACTTACTATGTGCATTGTGCAGGCGGTTATCGGTCTATGATATTCAATGCTACTATGAAAGCGCGTGGATTTGATAACATGGTTGACATAGCAGGCGGATTTAAGGCGATTAAAGAAACAAACCGTTTCAGGATTACCGATTACGTTTGTCCTTCTACGTTATTGTAAACAAAACAAAATCAAAAAAATGGAACTGAAAGAAATAACAAAGGATCCGTCCACCAGGTTTGTTGATGTAAGATCAAAGGCGGAATTTAACAGCGGGCATGTACACGGAGCGGTAAATATTCCATTGGATGAATTTGTGTACAGGTATAAAGAGATGGAGGGATTGGGCAAAACGCCTTTTGTTTTCTACTGTCGCAGTGGTAACAGGAGCAGCAGCGCAGTAAATTATCTCAATAGCATAGGCATTGGGAATATTTATAACGGAGGAGGAATTGATGATTTGATGAACTATTTAAACTGATAATTTTATGTTAGGTATAATAAAAAAATGGCTTGGTGGCAATAATGCCGTTGATTATAAAGCATTATTAATGCAGGGGGCAATCATCGTAGATGTAAGAACTGATGCTGAGTTTAAAACCGGGCATATAAATAATGCCATCAATATACCACTTGATCAAGCAAAAGTGAAAGCAGCGGAATTACTTAAAAAAAACAAACCTGTTATTACCTGTTGCCGCAGTGGGAACAGAAGTGCCATGGCAAAAAATATATTTACTGCCGCGGGAATAGAATGTTATAACGGCGGCGCATGGAATACACTAAACCAAAAAATAATTTAAATTTATGAAAGCGATACTTTTCACTGGTTGGAATTTGATGCGCATCCTTCGTGCAGCAATGGGAATTGCAGCCATACTGTTCGCGGTAAAAGATCACGACTATATGCTGGGAGCTGCAGGGGGCTTGCTAATAATCATGGGCGTGCTGAATATAGGATGTTGCGGTGTTGGTGCATGCGGCATTCCTTCCAACCAGGTTGCAGCGAAAGATGCTAAAAATAAACAAGAAGAAATCCGTTTTGAAGAAGTAGTATAATACGATTGTTTGCTATCAGTAACCCAGTATTTATCACAACTAAAATGATATACCATGACTGAACTGATAGTAAAAGTAGAAAATCTTAAAAGCATCAATGGACTATCCGGAATAAAGAAAGCGATGCTGGCCTTACCTGGTGTTAAAGCCGCTTACGTTTCAGAAAAACTGGAGACTATAACAGTAATGGGATACGAGTTGAGTAAGGAAGCCGTATTAAGTACATTGACTGCTATGGGCTACCCTGAAAAGATGATGACTTATTCGTGAATGGACTTTATTATATGCTTTTACATACTTTAAGACGGCTAAATCTGTCTTTAAAAAATTGCGTTGTATGATTATCCGATTTTTTTTATCATGTCTTTTATTAATTGTGACCCTGGGTGCTGTTGCTCAAACCAAATCCAAACCAGGCCAGGCCAATAGCAGCATTAGCAAAAGCAAACATGTGCACCAGGTGGTCATACAAATTACCAGCAGCGATTCTTTGGTTTGGAAAGCCCTAACCAACAATATCAGGCACTTAAAAGATGCATGGGGAGATAGCGTTCATATAGAGGTGGTTGCCCATGGACCCGGCATAGATTTTTTACTGTCGTTGAAAACAACCCAGCAAAAAGAAATTATACACTTTAAGAACGAAGGTGTTGTTTTTGCCGGGTGCGCCAATACGTTAAAGGCAAGAAACCTTACCAAAGAAGCCCTGGTGCCTGAAGCCATGGTAGTGCCGAGTGGTGTTGCGGAAGTTATTATAAAACAGGAAGAAGGCTGGAGCTATCTTAAAGCAGGCTTTTAAATTTTACATACCCACATGTTGGTTGTAAGGAAATAAGAAATGATTGCTTGTGCAGTTCCTGAAAATCCTTAAACCATGGCAATCTCTGCCCAAACAATTTTATTCAACCTATTCCGGAACTCAACCATACGGCAATATAAATATGCCTTTACTATTCTTTTGCATCAAACAAGCAGCTATCATGAATAAGAAACGCTTACTATCGCTTGTTTTTATTGTTTTTTTTGCAGCAACAACAAAAGCATCTGCACAGTCTATTAGTTACGGCGGTGAAGTGGATAGTTTGCGCCAAATGAAACCTGGTATTCCTGATAGTGGGTCTTTGGTAAGTGCCTTTAGAAAAGGGAAATTTCACGGCAACCTGCGCTATTTTTTTATGGCTTCAGATAATAAGCCAGGCTTAACAGATTATTACGCCAACGCTATTGGCGGAGGGATAAAATACGAAACAGCTCCCTACAAAGGTTTTCAATTAGCCGTGGGCGGCTTTTTTATATTCAACATAGGATCGTCTGATCTTACAAAGGCAGATCCTGTAACAAAGCAATATAATCGCTACGAGATTGGTTTATTCGACATCAGAAATCCCGCTAATAAAAACAATATCGCAAAGCTGGAGGAACTGTATCTTAAATATGGCTGGAAACAATCCCGGGTGGTACTTGGGAAACAAATGATAAATACGCCTTTCATTAATCTGCAGGATGGACGTATGCGTTCAACAGAAGTGGGTGGTATATATGGAGAGGTTAACGATATTAAGGATACTAAAATTGAGGGCGGCTTTATATACGAAGTGTCGCCACGTAGCACTGTACAATGGTTTAAAGTTGCAGCATCTATGGGCGTTAATCCACAAGGATTAAATACGGAAGGAGAAAAATCTGATTACGCAGGCAATCTTAAGAGTAAGGGCATCGCACTGCTTGGCATAACACATAACACCAGTAAGAAATTTACTTTTAAGCTTTGGGATGTATTTGTACAAAATATTTTCAATACAGCTTTTTTGCAGACTGATTTTTATTATCCGCTCAATGCCGATAATAAACTTACAGCAGGATTACAATACGTGAGGCAGGATGCCATGAAAGAAGGAGGCAACCCGGATCCCTCAAAAGCATATTTTGTTAAAAATGCTAAGTCGAACATATGGGGATTTACTACAGGCTGGAAAAACAAATACTGGCAAGCTTCATTAAACTATACACGTATCACTAAAGACGGCAGATTTCTTATGCCAAGGGAGTGGGGAAGAGAGCCACTGTTTACTTTTTTACCCAGGGAAAGAAACGATGGTTTCGGCGACCTGAATGCGTATCTTGTCAAAATATCCCGCAGGCTGATTAAAGAGCGCCTGCAACTCCAGGCAGGCCTGGGTTATTACGATTTGCCTGATGTGCATAACTACACGCTTAATAAATACAGCATGCCTTCATATGTGCAATTTAATCTTGAAGCGGTGTATGTATATAACGGGTTGCTGCAGGGGCTGGAAACACGTTTTCTGTACGTGCATAAATGGAGAACAGGAAATACCTATGATAATGCCAAGTTTGAGATAAACAAAGTCAACTTCAGCTTATGGAATCTTGTATTTAATTTTAATTTTTAGCATAGTAGGCAATGTACCTTCTTATCGCTGCTCCTTTATATACAATCAGTCGCAATGCTTTGCTTACATTCTTCTATATGCTGCGTTAAAAGTAAACTGCTGAAGTGGTATACGTGATTTTCGTCACCCATAATAACAGTAAGGGATTGCAATTTTGATGTATAAAAAATACAAATGATAGCATTCTTACAACAACCTTGGCCATGGTATGTAGCTGGCCCGCTTATAGGGCTTATAGTACCCACCCTGCTTATACTGGGTAACAAACATTTTGGCATATCCGCAAATTTACGGCATGCCTGTGCCGCTTGTTTTCCTGCCAATATTAAATTTTTTAAGTACGAGTGGAGAAAGGAAAGCTGGAATTTCTTTTTTGTGCTGGGCATATTTGCAGGAGCGCTTATAGCATCGCAACTTTTGCCTGATCCTTTACCGGTAAAAGTTAATGCAAAGCTTGTTGCAGAGATAAGCAAGTATGGCATTACTGATTACAGTAATATGGTACCCTCGCAAATATTCAGCATTAGCAGTTTGTTTACGCTGAGAGGGTTGATTTTGCTGGCGGGGGGTGGTTTTCTTGTAGGATTTGGTTCGAGGTATGCAGGTGGATGTACCTCCGGTCACTCCATTATGGGATTAAGTGATCTTCAATGGCCTTCACTTGTTGCCACGGTAATGTTTATGACTGGTGGATTTTTAATGGCAAACGTTTTTCTTCCCCTCATTATGCAACTGTAATTTAAAAAATGAATTATGCGAACAATGTCACAAAATAACTTTGACCATCAATCAGTATTAAGCGAAGTAATAGAAGAAATAGCTAAAGCGGATTTCGAGGCCAGATCATTAGATACCATATGTGTAAACGAATCTAACAAGGTGCATCCATGGTGGTACAACTTTAAGTACATGGTAGTGGGAATAGTATTCGGAATAGTATTTGTAAAAGCGGAAATTATTTCCTGGTTCAGGATCCAGGAAATGTTTCGGTTGCAAAGTTTTCACATGTACGGCGTAATAGGCAGTGCAGTGGTGGTAGGCATGCTATCCGTGTGGCTGATTAAAAGGTTTAATATAAAGACTATATACGCGGAAGACATCGTATTCCATCCTAAAAAATTTAATAAAGGACAGGTCTATGGTGGATTGTTTTTCGGTTTAGGATGGGCCATGACGGGAGCTTGTCCCGGACCGCTGTTTGCCCAAATAGGAACAGGTGCGTTGGTGGTAATGGTTGTATTATTTTTTGCCATTGCAGGAACATGGACTTACGGCTATTTCAGAGAAAAACTTCCTCATTGATCACCGGCTTTCCTGGCGATAGAGGGTTAATAAACACTGCTGAAGTGTATGGGTTAATTAGTTGTTTGGGATTCGTTTTCTTTTATTGTGATAAGTATCACCATCCAAATCATTTTTTACTGCAACCTTTGTAATGATGTTTTGGCAAGGGGGTTAAAATATGCGAAAAATGAAATTGAATTATAAAGAAGACTGGCCGCTATACCTCATTATATTAGGTGTAACGGTTGCTATTATAAACGAATCAACAAATGCTATTCATAATACCGGTAATAAAATAGTTATTGAGGAGAAAAAGGAGGAGTGGCAGCAACCAAGCCTGTATGTAGACAATGAATTAAAAGGCGCAGAGCGGGCGCAGGTAATTTATGGAGAAGAGCTGATTGCAAACACTGCCCATTATTTTGGACCACATGGCGTTTTGCAGCAAATTACCAATGGAATGAATTGTCAGAATTGTCATTTGCAGGCAGGTGCTAAAGCCTGGGGCAATAATTACGATGCTGTATTTACTACCTATCCCAGGTTTAGAGATAGAAGTGGAACTGTTGAAACAATTGCAACCAGAATAAATGATT
>JBGALP010000282.1:0-5876 GCA_044223805.1 Agriterribacter sp. | reverse complement strand
GCTTACCTCGATCCTCCATATTTGATCAAAAGTAAATTGTATGGAAAGAACGGAAATGCACATAAAAATTTTGATCATGAAGGCTTAGCGGCATTATTACGTAAAAGAGATGGCTGGATCTTATCGTATAATGATTGTGATGAGATAAGAAGTTTGTACGAAGGATTTTACCTGCTGGTACCTAACTGGAAATATGGAATGAGTAATGATAAGGCTTCAAAAGAAGTGCTTATATTCAGTAAAGACTTTGATGCCAAACGTTGTTCATTTGGGTAAACCTCCTGCATTATGGTTTTTCAAATACTTTCTCCCCATTCACATATGTAGCTATTACTTTAGTTTTTAAAATCATCGAAGGTTCGCAATTCATAATATCAGTATCAGTAATAATAAAATCAGCCAACTTTCCTTTTTCAATACTTCCTTTTTCTTTCTCTTCAAAACTTCCTTTAGCAGCCCATATAGTCATTCCCCTAAGCGCTTCTTGTTTTATCAAGGCATTTTCCACCTGGAAGCCATTTGCCGGGAAACCGGTAGCATCTTTTCTTACCACGGCAGCATAAAAAGTTTTAAAAGGGCTTATATCTTCCACGGGGAAATCGGTTCCTAACACTATCCATGCATTTTGTTGCAGCAGTTGCCTGTAAGCATAAGCGTTCTTTAGGCGGTTAGCTCCAAGCCTGTTGCCTGCCCAATACATATCAGATGTAGCATGAGTTGGCTGCACCGAAGGAATGATATTGTATTTTTCAAACCACTGCAAATCCAAATCATCCACTACCTGCGCATGTTCAATGCGCCACCGCCGGTCGTTTTTATTTTTTAAGATGGCTGCGTATTGTTGCAGTACTACACGATTAGCTGAATCACCAATAGCATGTGTGCATGCCTGGTAGGGAGAGCTATAAATTTTTTTAAGCGCTTGTGCATAATGATCTTCTGTATTCAGTAAAAAACCTTTCCAATCTTTTTTATCTTCATAAGGTTGTAACAGGCACGCGCCCCGGGAACCCAATGCACCATCGGCATATAATTTAAACCCCGCTATGTGCATCCTGACAGAATGGTATGGCGCTTTACTAAGATAGTAATTGTAGTTGGTGGAATCATCTGAAAGTAATACCGTCAGTTTTATTTTAAGTTTATCTTCTTTTTGCAGCGCGTCTAATTCATCAACCTGTTGTTTCATTAACCCGCAATCTGTTACAGAAGTTAATCCAACTGCAAAGCAATTGTTTTGAGCCTTATCACAAACTTTTTGCAACACAGTTTTATCTGGCAATGGAATGCTATGTTCTACCTTACCAATGGCATTATCAATTAATAATCCTGTTAGTTTTTTGTTTTTTGTGTCTATAACCCCACCGGGCACGGTATCTCCCGCTTTAATGCCGGCTTCATGTAAAGCCTGTTGATTTACTATTGCTGCATGCCCGTCTATACGCGAAAGAAAAACAGGATTTTGAGGGAAAGCTTCATCCAGTTTTTCTTTTGATGGAAATTCTTTTACAGCCCAATCATTCTGATCCCAGCCGTTGCCTGTAATCCATTTGCCAGGTTGAAGATTGTTTTCATTTACAAATTGCTTAATTCTTTGTATACAATCTTCCCAACTTTTTGTTGCCACAAGATTTACCTGCTGTAACGAAAGCGCATAACCGTAAAAGTGTGCATGCCCATCAATAAAACCGGGATATACCGTTTTCCCTTCCGCATCAATACTATTAGTAGCAGTGTAGTCGTGTAAAATTTTTTCACTTGTGCCGGTTGCCACCACCTTTCCATCTTTTACCGCTATAGCTTCAACTATAGTAAACAAGCTGTCAACCGTATAAACTTTTGCATGATGCACAATAAGATCTGCCGTTGATTTTTGTGCACAGCCTGCCAGCAAACAACTCCAGAATAATAAATACAATACCTTCATAAAACAGTTCATTATAATAAATGATACATGCAATTTAAAAAAGATTGTAAAGCAGCTAACTGATATTACTCAGGCTAAATGCTTTATTTTACATTTATACCTGAAAACATACCTCATGTACAGTAACGATCAGACAAAGCAATTGCAGCAAACGAGTACTTTCTTTTTAACCAATATTGACAAACCCCTTTCACAAAAAGATCTCTCATCAATCCGGGATGTATTGCGGTTTCACGAGTACCGGTATTATGTAATGAATGACCCGCTTATTGCTGACGTAGAATATGATCAGTTGTACAAAAAGCTCGAAAAGATAGAAGCGGAACACCCTGATCTTGTAACGCCGGATTCACCAACACAACGCGTAGCTAAAGGGTTAATAAAAGATTTTCCCAAAGTGCAGCATCTTGTGCCTATGCTGTCGCTGGACAATTCTTATAACGCAGCGGATCTGATAGATTTTGACAGAAAGGCCCGGGAGTTAAGCGGGCTTACCGTAATTGAATATTGTGTGGAGCCAAAATTTGACGGGGCAAGTATTTCATTAATATACGAAAATGATATGCTGGCAAGAGGCGCCACCCGCGGCGATGGTGTGGTGGGTGATGATATTACTACTAATATACGGCAGATAAGATCTGTGCCCCTGTACGCGAAGTTTTCTGCATATGGTATTCAGCAGATTGAAATAAGAGGCGAAGTGCTGATGAATAAAAATAGTTTCAAGGCGTATAATGATCTGTTAGAGGAAGAAGGTCTTGCCCGTTTAGCTAATCCCCGCAATGCTGCTGCAGGTTCGCTCCGTATAAAAGACTCAAAAGAAGTAAGCCGCCGAAATCTTGAAGCATTTTTATACCATGTAAGCGACGTAACATTTCAGCCTGAACACAATCAACCTGATATTTTACAAACACATAGCGGTTCATTACAAATGTTGTGGAACCTCGGTTTCAGAAGTCCGGAAAAAGAGAAAAGAGTTTTAAAAGGAATACAGGCAGTAATAGATTATTGCGCCGTTTTTGAAAAACAAAGAGATGATTTGCCCTACGAAATAGATGGCATGGTGATAAAAGTAAACCATGTGGATGTGCAGGACCAAATGGGAATGACAACCCATCACCCACGATGGGCCATTGCTTATAAGTTTAAGGCAAGGCAAGGCACCAGTAAATTAAGGACGGTAGAATTTCAGGTGGGGCGCACAGGCGCTATAACACCTGTTGCTAAAATTGATCCTGTATCTGTAGGAGGTGTAACGGTTGGGAGTATTTCTGTGCATAATGAAGATTATATCAAAGAAAAGAATTTAATGCTGGGGGATACTATTTTGATAGAGCGCTCAGGTGATGTAATACCGCAGGTAGTAAAATCATTTCCTGAATTGCGGACTGGTGAAGAAACATCAATACAGTTTCCAAAGCATTGCCCGGTGTGTGGATACCCGTTAGAGAAACCGGAAGATGAAGCTGTGTGGCGCTGCAATAACAGTAATAACTGCGCCGCGCAAATAGTAGAACGCATTATACATTTTACCAGCAAAGATGCTATGGACATCCGGGGGCTGGGTGATGCTATTGTGAGAAAGTTTTACGCGCTGGATTATTTAAAAGATATTCCGGGTATATATCAGCTTCCTTTTAATGAGATCAGAAAGCTGGAAGGCTTTGGTGAGAAGAGCGTTACAAACCTAACGGCTGCTATTGAGGCTTCGAAAAACCAACCGCTTAATCGGTTAATATATGCACTTGGTGTAAGATATGTAGGCGAAAATACCTCTAAGGTATTATCAAATGCAGTGAATCACCTGCTTGATCTTACTACTTACAGCCTTGAACAATTGCAGCAATTGGAAGACGTTGGCCCCAAAGTTGCGGGAAGTGTTTACCGGTTTTTTAGCAATGAACAGAATATTGAATTGTTGCAACAGTTAGAAAAAATAGGGTTGCAGTTTAAAAATGTAAAAAAAGAACTACATAACTCCGATAACCTTAGTGGTCAAACATTTTTGTTTACGGGAACCTTACTCAAATTAAAAAGATCAGAGGCAGAAGCAATGGTAGAAGAGCACGGTGGTAAGCTTGTTAGCAGCGTGAGCAGTAAACTAAATTATCTTGTAGTGGGTGAAGATGCCGGTTCGAAACTGGAAAAAGCAAAAAAAATCGCTACTATAAAAATAATTTCTGAGGAGGAGTTTTTAAAAATCACAGGTCAATAATCCGCTTCCTTACATGAATGGCTACCCTCTGCGTTTCAAACAATACATCTTTTGGAGAAATATATTTAAACATCTTATAAAAAAAATATAATATGCAATAGTAATTTAGTAAATTTATAATGCCTAAAAACATCAAATATGATAAAGAAAATTGCCAGCGAAAATTGGAAACCATTACAGTTCCCCGGATGGAAAGAATTAAGAAAAAAATACGCAGTATCTAACCATGGAAGAGTAGCCAGCTTTAGTGAAGACATCTACACCGACGGACAACTACTCAGCGGATCTTTAACGACAGGCTATAGAAGCTTAAACCTCCACCGGCCAAACAATAAAGGAACATTGTACATTCATCGAGAGATAGCACGTATCTTCTGTAAAAAACCATCTCCTAAACATCAGTTTGTTATTCATCTTAACTACAATAAAATAGACAACAAATCGTCTAATCTTAAATGGGCTACGTTAAGCGAAGTAAGCAACCATCAACAAAAAAGCCCGGCCAAAGTGGCTTATAAAAAAGTGCAGGCCAATCGTGCTTCCGGGCTTAAGCTCAACACCAACCAGGTTAGCGCTATAAAAAAAGCAATATCCGACCCCAAACGCAAACTCACTTATAAACAACTGGCCGAAAAATATGATGTTAGTGAAATGACATTATACAGAATAAAAAG
Source organism: Agriterribacter sp. (assembly GCA_044223805.1). Classification (GTDB taxonomy): domain Bacteria; phylum Bacteroidota; class Bacteroidia; order Chitinophagales; family Chitinophagaceae; genus Agriterribacter. The sequence goes on along the minus strand of JBGALP010000282.1, from coordinate 1,060 downwards.
CGGCGAAAACTGGGCAAGAGTGAAGTAGGGAGCATAGTAAGAAGTAAGAAGGCAGTAGGCAGAAGACCTTTACCTAAGTTTATTTTTTGACGTTGTTGATTAACTTACATTCGTGAAAAGATAGTGAGGTGATAATGCTTATCCGCAATCTTTTCACGATTAACTTTATACAGGCTTATTTTTTAATTCAGCATGTTACAATCATCAACCGTACTTTTTTTAAAGCAATTGGCAAAGAACAATAATAAACCATGGTTCGATGCCAATAGGAAAAAATATGATGAAGCCAGGAGCGATTTCGAAAACTTCATTCAGTCTTTAATTGATCAGTTTGGCAAAAAAGATGCTTCTATTGCTCCTCTCACAGCAAAAAACTGTATGTTCCGCATCAATCGTGATATCCGTTTCAGTAAGGATAAAACGCCTTACAAAAAAAACTTTGCTGCGAGTATGAACCAGGGAGGCAAAAAGTCAATTCTGGCCGGATATTATTTTCATCTTGAACCGGGCAATAGTTTTGTGGGTGGTGGTATATGGATGCCAATGCCCGCTGAAACACAAAAAATACGGCAGGAAATAGATTACAATTTCGAAGAGTTTAAAGGTATTGTAACGTCAAAAAAATTTAAACAGGTTTTTAAAGCACTTGATGAAGAGGATGAAATAAAATTGACCAATGTGCCTAAAGGCTATGCAAAGGATAACCCCGCGGCTGAATTTTTGAAATTGAAAAGCTGGGTAGCCATGAAACCTGTAGCGGATGCGGAATTAACTTCTAAAGGTTTAGTGAAATTATCCGTAGAAGCCTGCGCCACCATTCAGCCATTACTTCAATTTATAAATCGTGCTGTGGGTGATGGATTGTAAGGCCAGTGATGTGAATTACTGAATAATAATTTGTAGAACAACGTTCTTAGAAATGGCGTTAAAAATTTTTAGAGGTAACCGCTTGCAAGTATAAATTGTTGATTGCCTCAAACACTCGCGCCAGATCCTCATTTGCTTTGCAGATAAGGAGTAACATCAGCGGCATTTAAAAATTCAATTCTATAAGGAGGTA
>JBGALP010000281.1:0-5900 GCA_044223805.1 Agriterribacter sp. | reverse complement strand
AGGGCAAGGCAAGGCAAAATTAAAAGAGCGCTTCCATTACAGCCTGTTCATATGCTACTTGCAGTTGCCTGGCAATGTCTTTTTTACTTTGGTATGATCAGGAGCCAGTTGTTTGCAAACCCAGGCATTGCTGTTTTGCTCAGTATTATCGGTATTGCTTCTATAATAAAATTTCTTTCGGCAAGAAATGTTGAACTGATGAAGCTTTGCATTTTTGCCACCATAGGTATTCTTTGCATTGCTGTTTATGCAAAAGCCTGCGATCCCGATATCTTCAAAGTTTTTCTTGAAAGGGTATCTTCTTCTTTTGTTGAGTTGCTGCGTTTATCGCATAAAGGCACTGAATTTATGTTTGGGAGTCTTGCAGATGATAAGCAAAGCTGGGCTTATATTTTTGCGGTGCAGGTGTTGCCTAATATTATTTTCTTTGCGGCCTTATCTTCTATACTGTACTACCTTGGCATATTGCAGAGAATAGTATATGTGTTTGCTTACCTGTTAAATAAAATGAATATTTCCGGTGCGGAAAGTTTATCAACCGCCGCTAATATTTTTTTAGGACAAACAGAAGCACCACTGATGATCCGCCCTTACCTGGAGAAAATGACAAGGAGTGAAATTCTTTGTATAATGGTGGGAGGAATGGCAAATACCGCAGGAAGTGTATTAGCCGCTTATGTAGGTTTTTTAGGTGGATCAGATCCTGCACAACAAAACTACTTCGCGCTGCATATGCTTAGCCAATCCATTATGAGTGCCCCTGCCGCGATTGTTTGTTCAAAAATTCTCTTCCCCGAAGTGGACCATCATCTTGTATCAAAAGAGCTCACCATACCCAAAGAAAAATTAGGCGATAATTTTTTAGATGCGCTGTCGTCAGGAACTACAGACGGATTAAAACTGGCAGTAAATGTAGGTGCTATGCTAATTGTGTTTACGGCTATGATGTATGTTGTTAATGCCTTATTAGGTTGGGCCGGCAACATCACTAATCTTAATCCGCAAATAGCGGCACTTACGGGTGGGCGTTATGATGGCTTATCGCTGCAGATGATATTCGGGTATGTGTTTGCACCGGTTGCCTGGTTAATAGGAGTTGCCAAAGCCGATATGATATCCATAGGACAGTTGTTGGGTGAAAAAACAATTCTGAATGAATTTGTAGCGTATATCTCGCTGGGCAAGATGAAAGCGGGTAATGTAATAACCGATCCCAAATCATTACTGATTGCCACCTATGCACTTTGCGGTTTTGCTAATTTCGCTTCTATTGGTATACAGATAGGTGGCATAAGTCAACTGGCACCCAACCAACGCAGAAATCTTACCGAACTGGGTATTAAGGCGCTTATAGGCGGTACTATAGCCTGCCTGATGTGCGGTTGTATAGCGGGAATGTTGATTTAGCTTTAAAAAATATACTTCTGTATATTGTTCTTTAAGGCATCAAACCAAATAATAATAAGTATCGTATACGTTTAAGCAGTTGTTGGCGTTCTCTTGTTTAAGGGATAGGGTAGAAGGTTGAGGGTGGGTCAAGGAGATTTTCTAATGTATTTACCTTACACCTAAAGAACATATAATTTGATAAAAGCATTTATTTTACTATCCACCGCTCTTGTAATACATTTGAACTCTCTATATGTAAACTTATTTTCTGTGAAGCTATCATCAATTGTGCGTTGCTCCTTATTTATGCTACTATTGTTGCAGGGTAATTATCTTTTGGCCCAAAACAATACACCAGAAACTCCCAGATGTGCTACCGGCACAGTTATGGAAAAATACCTGCGCGATCATCCGCGGCAAAAAATCATATTCGATCAACGGCAACTGGAATTTCAGCGCAAATATGAACTGGTAAGAAGGCAAAAAAAAGGTATTGCTATACAACAAAGATTGAACAGTATAGTAACGATTCCTGTGGTTGTACATATCGTAATGCAGAATCCTGCTTTGGTAACAGACGAACAGGTGCAAAGCCAGATTGATGTGTTGAATGCTGATTATGCCGGCAATAATGCGGATTCTGTAAAAATACCTGCTGCTTTTAAGCCCCTTTTTGGAAAAGGTCAACTCCGCTTTTGCCTGGCACAACGAACCCCTCAAAATGCACCTTCCAGTGGCATTGTAAGAACATCTTCTTCAACTGAATCTATAGCCGGCGAAGGAGATCCTATAAAATATGCCTCGATGGGTGGCGCTGATTCGTGGGACCCTAACAGGTACCTGAATATATGGGTTTGCAAGATGAGTGGCGATAATGATCTTGGGTATACTTTTATGCCCGGACTGGGAGTATCTTCTGCTGAATTAGGTTTTGTAAATGCCTATCATGCATTCGGAACTATTGGAACAGCAACTGCGCCATTCAACAAAGGCAGAACCGCTACACATGAAATAGGACATTATTTCAATCTGCAACATATATGGGGAGCTAATAGTTGTGATGCATCCTGTTCAGACTCTGACGACGTAGATGATACACCCAACCAGGATAAATGCTTTTTTGGTACACCTACCTATCCACAAACAGACGCATGTACCGGCGCCGCGCCCGGTGTGATGTTTATGAATTATATGGATTATTCTGACGATGCGGTAATGTGTATGTTTACTGAAGGTCAGGCGGATCGTATGGAAACTGCGCTCACTACTTTCTCAGAACTTACACCTTTAATGACTTCTAACGGCTGTATGCTGCCTGCGCTTAACAGCAATGATGTGGAAGCACAAAAAGTATCATCACCCGATAATGTTATCGTATACTGCAACACATCTACAGTAACACCCCGGTTGCAGATCAGAAATAATGGTTCAACTGCTTTAACCAGTGTAAAGCTGAATATATCTGTTGATAATGCCGCACCGGTTACAAAAAACATAACGTTAAACCTGGCTTCTCTTCAAACTACCATACTGACTGGTGATGCACTTACAGTAAGCACAGGGTATCACACTATTAAATTGTATACTACGTTACCGAATGGAGTAGCAGATCAGCATGTTGCAGATGATACTGCAACAACAATATTTTCTGTAATTGGAACGGCTACAGCACCGGTCAAGGAAGGATTTGAAACCTCTTTTCCCCCTGCAGGCTGGGGTATTGGAAATACAAGCAGTCTTGTTGATTATAATCCCGTGAAATCAAACACAGCATTTCATAGTGGAACCGCATCATTAAAATTTGACAATTACGATTACCAGTTGTTTGGCCAATATGCCACGTTAAGCTCGCCAAGAATCAGCGTGCCTGTAAATTCAGATTCTGTAAAAGTTACTTTCTGGAGAGCCGCCGCCAGGTCAAACAACACCACCGCTGACACACTGCAGATTTTATACTCCACAGACTGCGGGCAAACTTTTTCGAGCGTTTATAAAAAAGGTGGAGCGCAGCTTATTACCAGGCAAGGGCTGGTTTCAAATGAGTTCATTCCTACATCAGGAGAATGGGTTGCCGATACTGCCGACCTTACCAATTTTGTGGCGGGTAAATTTGATAATGTGATTGTACAGTTCAGGAATATAAATGGATATGGCAATAATGTATATCTTGATGATATCAATCTTTATACTATTTCATTACCCACCGCGCTCAAGCAGAAAGGGTATTTACTGGCGCCTAATCCAACTACGGGACGTTTGATCCTTCAGCATTATCCATCAACGGCTAAGTTGAAAGGCGTTGCTGTGTTCAATAGTATTGGTCAAATGGTTTGGAAGGGTGATTATGGATCTTCCGCGGCATTAAGCTATCTCACCATTGACCTGAGCATGGTGGCGCCGGGTATATACTTCGTAAAACTGTTATATACTGATACAACTATCACGCAAAAGATACTGAAGATAAATTAGCGTGTTTTGAACAGCGGATTCGCTGATTAGTTCAAATGGTTTAAACAATCCTTTATATTGATGCTATTATTCGTTCGAAATAATATAGTATTTCATTTTGGGTTATGAACTGTATATTTTAAAGTATCACCGGCGGATTTGTGGAATTATCTTTCCGTAAACCACTTTAAATTTTCTTTCATCTGCGCATCTGCGGCAATTGCATATATTTGGGAATCTATTCCTTTGCAGAAATTTATTGTGGATGAAGCTCAATTACTATTCCCCTAAAAACAAAATGCAGGTAGCTGTTGACTGCATTATTTTCGGATTTGACGGTGCTCACTTAAATGTATTGCTCATTAAACGAGGCTTTGAGCCTGAAAAGGGCAAATGGAGCCTGATGGGCGGTTTTGTACAGCATGATGAAACCGTTGAAGATGCGGCGGCTCGGGTGCTGAAGCAACTGACAGGCTTAAGTGATGTATACATGGAACAGCTTCATGCTTTTAGTGCAATAAAACGAGACCCTATCGAGAGAACAATCTCTATGGTCTTTTCAAGTCTTATTGATTTAAATGCATATATCCAGCAATTGAATCATGATTATGAGGCTAAATGGTTTTCCCTGAACGATATTCCTGACCTGATTTTCGATCACAAACAAATGATTACCCTTGCGCTTGAGAAATTAAGGTATAAAGCTGCTTTTCATCCTATTGTATTTGAATTGTTGCCCGAAAAGTTTACATTACCTCAATTACAGAATTTGTATGAAGGCATTTACAGCCAGGAGTTGGATAAACGGAACTTTAGCAGAAAGGTATTATCAACCGGGTTGCTTGTTAAGCAAAAAGATAAAGAGAAAACCTCCTCAAAACGTGGCGCCTATTATTTTAAACTGGACAAAAGAAAATACGAAGCCAAATTCCATTCCTTCCTCAATTTCATTCCTAATCCAGGCAATCCCAACTAATTTTAAAAAAAATCAGGGGAGATGTGTTTAATTTGAAATCATAAGTGTTAATTTGACACTGATTTATTCAATATGTCAAAAGATTGTTTTGTCGCAGGAGTTGATTACGGAACAGATTCCGTGCGCTCCGTTATAGTTGATGCCAACAATGGCAACGAAATCAGTTCCTCTGTATTTTACTATCCCCGCTGGAAAGACGGACTTTATTGCGATGCTTCGGTTAACCGTTTCCGGCAGCATCCACTGGATTACGTGGAAGGGCTGGCGTTTACTATTAAGGATTGTATGAGCAAAGCGGGCAGTAGTGTTGCAGGCGCTATAAAAGCTATTTCCATAGACACTACCGGATCAACTCCCGTGGCGGTTGATAAAACGGGAACGCCGCTGGCATTACTTCCTGATTTCAAAGATGATCCCGATGCGATGTTTGTTTTGTGGAAAGATCATACAGCCACAGGAGAAGCTGCTGAGATCAATACACATGCTTTAAAATTTCCCGTCAATTATCTGCAGTTTGTAGGAGGTATTTATTCTTCAGAATGGTTCTGGGCAAAACTGTTACATATACTCAGAGCTAATGAACGGGTAAAGCATGCTTGCTACTCCTGGGTAGAGCATTGTGACTGGATTCCCTTTTTATTAACCGGCGGTACCGATGTACACCAGATGAAACGCGGCGTTTGTTCAGCAGGGCATAAAGCACTTTGGGCAAAAGAGTTTGGCGGGTTACCTCCAAACGATTTCTTTTCCAATCTGGATCCTGTGCTTGATGGATTTACCGAAAGACTATTTACAGATACCTATACTGCCGATACGGCTGCGGGTGTTATCAGTAAGGAGTGGGCTCAACGGCTAGGGCTCAACGAAAATGTGATAATTGGCGTTGGCGCTTTTGACGCGCATATGGGAGCAGTAGGAGGACAGATTGAACCCTATCATCTCAGCAGGGTAATGGGTACCTCCACCTGTGATATGCTGGTGGCACCTGTTGAAGAAGTAAAAGATATATTGGTGAAAGGTATCTGCGGACAGGTGCCGGGTTCTATTATTCCGGGTATGATGGGACTGGAGGCAGGACAGAGCGCTT
>JBGALP010000280.1:0-5933 GCA_044223805.1 Agriterribacter sp. | reverse complement strand
TCCAGAAACTATCCAGGAAAATATGGGCGTTCTTTGAACGTTTTGTGGGAGAAGGAGATAATTGGTTGCCGCCAGACAACTACCAGGAAAAACCAACGCCTAAGATTGCACATCGTACGTCTCCCACCAATATTGGTCTATCGTTACTCGCCAATCTTACAGCATATGATTTCGGGTATATTTCGGTTAACCGTTTGCTAATCCGCACAACAAGAACCTTAAATACCATACAGGCACTTGACAAATATAAAGGTCATTTGTATAATTGGTACGATACAGAAACATTGGTTTGTTTGCAGCCGAGGTATATTTCAAGTGTAGACAGTGGTAATTTTATTGGACACATTATTACACTCCGGCAAGGATTATTTGAGTTAAAAGAACGCAGTATTTTTTCTTCTAAAATATTTGATGGCTTGCTGGATACGATTGAAATTTTAATAGATAAGAACAGCGGGCTTGATGGATTGACTATATTTAAAGAAGAAGTGCAGTTATGCAAAGTAAACCCTCCGGTTACATTACACGGCGCTTTATCATGCATAGAAAAACTAACTGATTTGTGTGCTGATATTACAGAGAGCGCAGACTCAATAAAACCAGGAACAGAAACTACTGAATGGGTAAATTTAATGGCTACCCAGCTTAATGATTACAGAACAGATATAACCACACTCTGCCCATGGATAGTATTGGAACCGCCTTCTGAGGCATTTAAAGACTTGATAAATCAGGCGGATGCCATTCCTACATTGGTTCAGCTCAGTAATATTCAAAAAACAGCATTGCTTACCGTAAGAGAATATTATACACCTACCAATACCGCTGCGGAAAATCAATGGCTGGATGTTTTTGTATCTTCTGTTATCGAATCTTCTGTGAGGGCGAAAGAAAGAATAAATATCATTCATCAGCTTGGCGCACTCTGTTACGATTTCGCTAATGTAGAATACGATTTTCTGTATAGTAAAACACAAAGGCTGCTTTCTATTGGTTATAATGCAGATGAACATCGCCGTGATAACAGCTATTATGATTTGCTCGCTTCTGAAGCGCGACTTGGAAACTTTGTGGCAGTGGCGCAGGGCAAACTTCCGCAAGAGAGTTGGTTCGCATTGGGCAGGCAACTCAGCAATTCGGGTCCACTTCCTGTATTGTTATCATGGAGCGGTTCCATGTTTGAATATCTTATGCCTTTACTGGTAATGCCCACATATGATAATACATTGTTAGATCAAACACATAAAGGTGTTGTATTAAAACAGATTGATTATGGCAACAAAAGAAATGTTCCATGGGGGGTATCTGAATCAGGATATAATATGATAGATGCAGCCATGAATTACCAGTATCGTGCATTTGGCGTACCGGGACTTGGCTTGAAACGTGGGCTGGGAGAAGATTTGGTGATAGCGCCTTATGCAACCATTATGGCTTTGATGGTAATGCCCCCGGAAGCAACAGAGAACCTGCAGTTGATGGCCCAAAAAGGTTTTGAAGGAAATTATGGTTTTTTTGAAGCGATAGATTATAGTTCAGCGAGGTTGCCAAGAGGACAGGAGTATGCCATTATCCAATCTTTTATGGTGCATCACCAGGGCATGTCGCTGCTGTCTTTATCGTACCTGTTGCTTAACCAGCCAATGCAAAAAAGGTTTGTGAATGATGTGCAGTTTCAGGCTACATTATTGTTGTTGCAGGAAAGAATACCGCGTGTATCCACAACTAATGCGCCGGCATTGCATATTGCAGACCAGGGTTCGGTGAATAAGGAAACAGACACGCCTATACGGGTGATCAATACGCCGCATACACCAATACCCGAAGTACAGTTGTTGTCGAATGGTCGTTACCATGTAATGATCACCAATGCCGGTGGTGGTTACAGCCGGTGGAAAGGAATTGCGGTTACCCGTTGGCGTGAAGATGCCACAACAGATAATTGGGGTAATTTCTGTTATATAAAAGATGTAGAAAGCAATGATTCCTGGTCTTCGGCATATCAACCTTTGTTAAAAGAAGGAGAACATTATGAAGCGGTGTTCTCGCAGGGTAGGGCTGAGTTCCGCAGGCGTGATTTTTCACTCGAAACACATACCGAAATAGTAGTGTCGCCCGAAGATGATGTGGAATTAAGAAGAGTGCATATCACTAACCGGTCACGCCGCAAACGGTTGATAGAAGTTACCAGTTATGCGGAAGTGGTATTGGCATCACCAGTTGCAGATGCCGCACATCCTGCATTCAGTAATCTTTTTGTGCAAACAGAATTACATCAACAGCATCATGCCATTCTTTGTACAAGGCGTCCACGTTCGCAAAGCGAGAATAATCCGGCTATGTTTCATTTAATGAAAGCATATAAAGCGGATGTGAAAAATATTTCCTACGAAACAGACCGGATGAAATTTTTAGGTCGGGGTAATACCATTCACCAACCTGCTGTATTACAAAAAAGCGAGCCACTCTCCGGCTCCCAGGGTTCTGTGCTTGATCCGGTTATTGCTATAAGGTATCTGATTGAAATTGATCCGCAAAAAACAGCGGTGATTGATATGGTAACAGGTATAGCAGATACAAAGGAAATCTGCATGGACATGGTGGATAAATACCAGGATAAATTTTTAGTAGATCGGGGTTTCGAATTAGCATGGACACATAGCCAGGTTGTATTACGGCAGATCAATGCCACTGAATCGGATGCACAATTGTATGGTAAACTGGCAAGCGCTGTTATTTATGTTAACCCGGCTTTGCGCGCCGATCCTGAAATTATAGCCCGGAACAACCGCGGTCAGTCGGGCTTATGGGGCTATGCTATATCCGGCGATATTCCAATTGTGTTAGTGCAGATTGAGAACGCTGCTAATATAGAATTAGTAAAACAATTAATACAAGCACACGCATACTGGCGTATGAAAGGGCTTGCGGTTGACCTGGTGATCTGGAATGAAGACCATGGCAACTACCGTCATACACTACAGGGAGAAATACAGGCGTTGGTGGCTCCACTTGTTGGTGTGCAGATAAAAGAAACAGCGGGGGGCGTATTTATCCGTTCTGCCGAACAGGTATCTAATGAGGATCGTATTCTTTTTCAAACCGTAGCACGTGTGGTATTGTCAGACAGATTCGGGTCATTGGAAGAACAGATCAGCCGTATCACGAAAGTAAAACAGGTGATTCCTTATTTTACGCCATTACGTTTTTATCCCTCCACCTTTACAACAGTTTCTTTGCCAAAAGATCTTCAGTTTTTTAATGGCACAGGTGGCTTTACCAGCGATGGCAAAGAGTATGTAGTGATGACTGATAGTGAAAAAGTAACTCCGGTACCATGGTGTAATGTAGTAGCCAATGGAGATTTCGGAAGCATTATTTCAGAAAGTGGTCAATGTTATACATGGACAGAAAATGCGCATGAATTCAGGCTCAGCCCGTGGAATAATAATCCCGTTGGTGATCTTGAAGGGGAATGTTATTTTATGCGCGATGAAGAAAGCGGGAAGTTCTGGTCGCCCGCGCCACTGCCGGTTCGCAGTAAAGCGCCATATATAACAAAACATGGTTTTGGTTACAGCGTTTTTGAACACAGTGAAGATGGTATTTATTCCACAATGACCCTGTTTGTGGATTTAGTATCAGGAGTAAAATTTACGGTGATTAAACTGCATAATCAATCGGGCCGCGCACGCAAAATATCTGTGACTGGATATGTTGAATGGGTGCTGGGCGAATTCAGAACAAAAACACAAATGCATGTAGTAACTTATACCGACGTAGCTGCGGGAAGCATTTTTGCAAAAAATGCATACAATACTGATTTTGAAAACAGGGTCGCTTTTTTTGATGCGGATGGTATGGATTCTTTTACCTGCGACAGGAAAGAATTTATTGGACGCAATGGCACTATCCGCAATCCTGAAGCGATGAATAAGGTAAAGTTATCAGGAAGAAGTGGCGCTGCATTGGATCCCTGTGCGGCAATTCAATCAGTATTTGAATTTGGTGTTGATGAAAAGCATGAAATGATATTTAAATTGGGCGCAGCCAAAAACCATACGGATGCTGCCAATATTTTAGAAGAGTTTAAAACTTCCGCATCTGTTCACCAGTCGCTGAATAAAGTAAAAGATTATTGGGAACAAACACTGGGAACACTACAGGTGCAAACACCAGATGCGGCATTAAATATTATTTCAAACGGATGGCTTAACTACCAGGCGCTTGCTTGCCGTGTGTGGGGCAGGAGTGGATATTATCAATCAGGTGGAGCTTTTGGTTTTAGAGATCAGTTACAGGATGTATTGTCGCTGCTTCACGCCAAACCTGAGATTGCCAGAAAACAAATATTGCTGAATGCCTCACGGCAGTTTATAGAGGGTGATGCACAACACTGGTGGCATCCACCATTTGGAAGGGGGGTACGTACAACCTGCTCAGATGATTTTTTATGGTTACCCTTTGCCGTTATAAAATATATTACGTATACCAATGAGGAGGCGATACTGAATGAGCAGGTAGGTTTTCTTGAAGGCAGATTGCTGAATCATGATGAAGAATCTTATTACGACCTTCCTGTAAGTTCAACTCAAACCGCAGACCTGTATACGCATTGCGTAAAAGCTATTGAACGCGGGTTAAGGTTTGGCGTTCATGGATTACCGTTAATAGGCTCCGGCGACTGGAACGATGGTATGGATAAAGTAGGAGAACAAGGAAAGGGTGAAAGCGTTTGGCTTGCCTTCTTTTTATATAAAATATTGATTGGTTTTGCGGATATAGCTAATGCAAGAAATGACCAGCCATTTGGAAACAAATGCTTACAAGAAGCGGAGAAACTGAAACACAATATTGAAGCACATGCGTGGGATGGAGATTGGTATCGCCGCGCTTATTTTGATGATGGTACACCGCTGGGTTCTATACAAAATGATGAATGTAGTATTGACTCCATAGCACAGAGCTGGTCTGTTTTGTCGGGTGCGGGAAATCCTGATAAAATAAAAACGGCTATGTTATCTGCTTCCAGGCATTTGGTAAAAAAAGAAGCAGGCATTATACAGTTACTCGATCCGCCTTTTGATAAATCATTACTCAATCCCGGGTATATTAAAGGTTATGTTCCAGGTGTTAGAGAAAACGGAGGTCAGTATACACATGCTGCTATATGGTTTGTAATGGCGTTGATGCATTTAAAAGATAAACAACAGGGATGGGAATTATTGCAGATGATTAATCCGGTTAATAGAAGTAACGATGAGGCAACAGTGCAAAAATACAAGGTTGAGCCATACGTAATGGCAGCGGATGTATATGCGGAGAAATCGCATCTCGGCAGGGGTGGATGGACATGGTATACCGGTTCTGCCGGATGGATGTATCAATTGATCACCGAATTTTTCCTTGGTATTGATAAAAGAGGAGACCGGTTATATTTTGATCCATGCCTGCCTGATGAATGGAAAGGGTTTACTATGCAATACAGGTACGTTAATACCATGTATGATATTGAGATTGTCGTAACCGATAGACAGCGTATAGGTGATATAACCATTACGCACAACGGTAATCTCACCAACGAACCATTTTTATTACTCACCAACGACAATGACGAACATAAGGTGACCGTGCAGGTGCAAAAAAAAGCAGCGGGAGAAATGAAATTGAGTACCAGTATAGAAAGTATGCATTGAGAAACTAACCTATAAGGTCTGCAGCGTTGCCTTGCCGCCCGGCACATCTTATGGATTTTGGCTTTACAAATTAAATCCTTCGTCACTGCGATGCCGTCCGCATGATGATTTGAGAAAGAGAACGTTTATGGCGGTAGAAGCAGCGCCTGCCAATTATCATTCAATGTCGTTGACTTAAGAACGTTATGTTCCGGAGGAACATCTTATCGGTAGCTAAATATCAAAATGTTTTATGCG
>JBGALP010000279.1:0-7550 GCA_044223805.1 Agriterribacter sp. | reverse complement strand
GATAGATAAGGTTGGCAAAGATTTTCATGGTGATCCATCTTCGGCATTATTGGAAGTACTGGATCCGGAACAAAATCATACCTTTTATGATAACTATCTGGAACTGGAATATGATTTAAGCAAAGTGCTTTTTATTGCCACTGCAAATGATTTACAGCATATACAACCTGCATTAAGAGACCGGTTGGAAATAATTGATCTTAATGGTTATGCGGTTGAAGAAAAAATACAGATAGCAAAACGTCACCTGGTTCCAAAGCAGAAAGAGCTGCATGGTTTAAAAAACATGGGTATTAAAATGAGCGATGGGGTTTTGCGTGGGATAATTGAAGATTATACAAGGGAAAGTGGTGTACGTGAATTAGACAGGCAATTGGCTTCTATAATGAGGTCACAGGCTAAAGAGTTTGCTATAAAGGAAAAGCTTAAACCTAATCTTACTTTAAAAGATATTCAAAAAATATTAGGCAGACCAAGATACAGCAATGAATTGTATAAAACTGCTAATATAGCCGGAGTAGCTGTTGGGCTTGCATGGACTTATGTTGGTGGAGATATTCTTTTTATTGAAACAACACAAAGTGAAGGTAAGGGCGAACTAAAACTTACGGGTAATCTTGGTAATGTTATGAAGGAAAGTGCTATAACTGCGCTTACTTACCTTCAGTCAAATGCAAAGAAGTACGGCATTGAACCCGAATTATTTCAAAAAAAGAATATTCATGTTCATGTACCCGAAGGAGCTGTACCAAAAGATGGGCCGAGTGCAGGTATTACAATGATGACAGCTATTGCATCAGCCTTTACGGGAAGAAAGGTAAAGCCATATCTTGCCATGACTGGTGAAATCACGCTTCGCGGACAGGTGTTACCTGTTGGTGGTATTAAGGAGAAAGTGCTGGCCGCAAAAAGAGCCGGTATGAAAGAAATAATACTATGCTGGCAGAATGAAAAAGATGTACAGGAAATAAATTCTGATTTTATCAAGGGTATAAAATTCCATTATGTTAAGAGTATGCAACATGTTATTGACCTTGCGCTTGTATAATTACTTCTACAGGTTGACATATGCTAAATAAAAACTGAAAATCAAAATATTAGTCATCTCGAGGGGAACTTTTCTTCGTATTTATACGACTATTGCATAGTAAAAGCCGCAAACCCCTTGAAGACAATGATTAAGATTATAATTGCTGACGATCACCCTGCCATTAGAAACGCATGGCAGATTTTTTTAAGTTCATTTAATAACATCAGCGTGCTTGCCGTATGTAGCAGCGGTAAGGAGGTAATAAAAAAAGTAGCTGAATTACTACCTGATATTATACTAATGGATATTAATATGACTGATATTTCCGGCATTGACGCCACAAAACGAATAATGGCACAAACGCCCGGAATGAAAGTTATAGGAGTATCATCTCACTCTTCTCCTTTATATATTGGTAAAATGATGGAAGCTGGTGCCAGAGGATATGTAATTAAACACAATGTATCTGATCAATTGATTAATGCTATTGAAGAAGTGTACAAAGGAAATATTTATATAGGAAAAGATAAACTGTAACTGCCTTAATTATTATTAAATATTCTCGAAACTGTTAATGAGTTCAGGCAGGCAATTTTCCGCCTTATGAAATCCGGCTAATTTTCTTATCACTTTTTCTACATGTATATCGGGGCAAGATGCACCACTGGTAATTAAAACCTTAACCGGTTCTTTTATAGGCAAAAAATCCGTTGTAAGCATCTCTGTTTTAGTATGTAAATCGTAATGTAATATTGCTTCTTTCAGAAGAATCATGTCTTCATTCTTTATAAAATAAGTAGGTAGTTTCAATTCGCAAAGCTCCACAAGATGAGATGTATTGGAGCTATTATACCCACCTATTACAATAGCTATATCAGCAATAGTTTCCAACATTCCTGTCACTGCGGTTTGATTATCATTGGTGGCGTAACACAACGTATCTCTTGTGTCTGCAAATCGTTCAGCAATATTATTTTCCGTAAGGTTATAATGTTTTATCATCAGTTCCTTTAAGTAATCTGCAATGCCTTGTGTATCGCTTGCAAGCATCGTTGTTTGGTTTACTACACCAATGCGTTGCAAATCTTTAGCAGGATCAAAACCCTTCTGAAAATCTTCCTTTGAATTCGATGGTAAAGTCAGATAATTTTTTTTCGCCAGTGATGTACTTTCCTAACTCAATAGTTTCTTTCATGTCATTCACAATAACCGATGGAGCTCCAGCTGCGCTATGCGAAAAAGTTGCTCTTGTTTCCTCGTGTGTAGGCTTACCATGAATCACTATACTATAGCCTTTATTGGCAATTTGCTCGGCACGATTCCATACTTTTTCAACAAATGGGCATGTAGTATTATATTCCTTAATTGCTATGCCTTTTTCTTTTAATTTTTTTTCTATCGCCAGGGTAGTGCCAAAAGCAGGAATGATAACTATATCTTCATTGTTTAACGATTCAAAAGGTATCTGTTGTTTGCCATAAGTATCCTGTAAAAATTGAATTCCCTTTTGCTGCAGATCTTCATTCACTTGTGGATTGTGAATCATCTCGCTCAATAAAAAAATGCGTTTTCCTGGGTTTTCATTTACAGTGCGAAAGGCAATTTCAATAGCGTTTTCCACTCCGTAACAAAATCCAAAATGTCTTGCAAGGTATATATGCAGCGATCCTAAATCTAAAAAGGTTGGTGCAAAGTCCTTTTTCATTTTATCCTGCTGCTTTCGGTATTTCTTAATAGCAGAAATAAGAGGACTACGATAAATATTGGGAACGTTAAATTGCTTCATTACAAAAAAATAGCGGGCATAAAGGTACAAAGATTACAGTATGCAACACAGCTTGCATAACGGCGCTGATAAATGTATTATCTTCCGCTAAAAATCTTAAATAAATAACTATCGTTGTAAATAAAAGAATAATGGACAGCAATAAAAGAGTTGACTGGAGATATTTAACTAATGTATATGAAGTAAACATACGCCAATATACTACTGAAGGTACTTTTGAAGCATTTTCGAAGGAAATGCCAAGGCTAAAAAATATGGGAGTTGAAACGCTTTGGTTTATGCCAATAACACCTATTGCTAAAGAAAGAATGAAGGGTACTTTAGGCAGTTATTATGCTTGTTCTGACTATACGTCCATCAATCCCGAATTTGGAACATTGAGTGATTTTAAACGATTGGTTGGATTGGCTCATGAGCTGGGTTTTAAAGTGATTATTGACTGGGTGGCCAATCATACAGGATGGGATCACATATGGACTAAAACACATCCTGACTACTTTGAAAAAGAACCTAATGGCGATTTTAAAGCTGCATCAGGAATGGATGATATAATCGAACTGGATTTTAATAATCCTGCATTGGTACAAGCTATGATTGAAGCCATGCAATACTGGGTAAAGGAATGTGATATAGATGGGTTCCGGTGTGACCTTGCAGCATGGGTAGAATTACACTTTTGGAAAACCGCCAGACCTGAACTTGATAAAATAAAACCATTGTTTTGGTTGGGAGAATTTGATGCACTTGAAAATCCAGATTATATGCAGGTTTTTGATGCTGCGTATGCATGGCAGTGGATGCATAAAACAGAAGCATTTTATAAAATGAAAGAAATGTAGCGGCACTTACAGAAATGTTGGGAAGATATAATAATACTTATCCTGAAGGTACTACTGGATTATATTTTACTTCAAACCACGATGAGAATAGCTGGAACGGAACGGAATATGAAAAATATGGCGACATGGCTTTAGCGCTTGCGGTATTCAGCTTTACATGGAACGGCATACCACTTTATATACTCAGGGCAGGAGTTGCCTAATAATAAGCGCTTGAAATTTTTTGATAAAGATGTAATAGAGTGGAATGGTAAATATGAGCTGGAAGATTTCTATAAAAAAGTGTGCAGCTTCGCAGTACAAACCCAGCGCTCGCAGCGGCCAGTCCGTCGTCTCAAACTATCATGCTAACCATAGAATCTGACAGGAATATTATCGCTTATATCAGAAAAAATGAGAACGGATGGTTCTCGTATTAATTAATTTATCGCCGTATCCATCCACATTTTCTTTAACCAACGAGGCGCTTTCAGGTAAGGTAACAGAACTTTTTAGTGGGGAAATTAAAGAGTTCTCAACAAATAAAACCTTTGAACTCAATAATTGGGGATATAAAGTATATACCAATTAAAGCTTAGTTATTTAATCAGTTTTCTATCAGTATACCAAATTTTTGATCAAGGGTTGGAGAATGTTGATATAGCATATCAATAAAAGCTTTGCCGTAGCGGGCGTAGTAGGGCAACATATTACCTATGCGCTCCTGTAAATTGTTTTTGGGGAAGAGTGTAGACTTTAGCTTTTGTACTTGTATTGCCTGTTCTTCATGCTTTCTTTTTTCAGCACGTATTATCTTTTTCTCCAGGTTTATGATGGCATTTTCTGCTTTCTTCTCAATAGCCTTTACATGTACAGAAAGCGTTACATCAACTTTACCGGCAATTTCATTAATATGTTGATATAAAGTATTTAACTGATTGATCTCGCTTTCAAGTGTTAGCTTGTGTTTGCTATGTCGTTTAATAATCTCAGTAAGCAAATAAGCATCATTTTCAAATAACGCTTCAACAGAGATATTTAGCTTTTTTATGAGTGAAGTCATATTCTCTTCAACTATAAGAAAAGAATTACGCAGCAATAAAACAGGAAAAGGCACATTGTAATGCCTGAACATTTCCTTTAGTTCAAGCCAGTAAGCAACCTCAGATCCGCCACCAATAAATACTACGTTTGGTAATAGTGTTTTATGGTAAAGCCCTCTTAAAACCACGTTCGGACTAAACCTTTCGGGGTGTGCATCTAATTCTGCTTCTAATCCTTGTTTAGTAAATTGGGTAGAAGTATTGTTTATAATAAACTTCCCATTCTCTTCAATAATTCTTTCGCGGATATCATCTTTCATATAAAAAAGATTAATATCCCTGGGGTTTACCTGTGCATGATATTTTGTAGATAACGCTTCCGCTGTTGTCTTTACAATCTTCGCCGGTGTGTGAACAAAAAGATCATCTTTAAAAACAGCATTCATTTGTTTTTTAAATCCTGCATC
The DNA here is from genome assembly GCA_044223805.1 of Agriterribacter sp. Taxonomy (GTDB): domain Bacteria; phylum Bacteroidota; class Bacteroidia; order Chitinophagales; family Chitinophagaceae; genus Agriterribacter. The sequence goes on along the minus strand of JBGALP010000279.1, from coordinate 2,406 downwards.
ATCAGGTATCAACACAACCAAACCATAATTTTCAAAAAGTTGATGTACCAGTTTGAAAGTAGCCCCTTGTATAGAAGAAGATTGAAGGTAAGATTGCTGCAGCAGTACGGTTAATTCAGGTCCATACTCCAAAACATCTAACTGTCCACTGATTTTTGAAATAAGTTCGTCTATGCCTTTAGTAGACATTCTGCCAACTGCCCCTGTTTGTTTTGTTTCCCAAATCAGTTTTTCTCCATTTAGATTAATGCGATTGAGTTCTTCAAGATCATTGTCTTCGCTTCCCATGTAATAAACAGGCACAAACCTGTATTCAGGAAATTTGCTGTTTAACTCATCAGCCGTTTTTATGGCTTGAACAATTTTGTAGATGAAATATAGATAACCGGTAAAAAGATTAGGCTGGTGTGCAGTGCAAATAGTAAATGTGTTGGGCGATGCGAGTAGTTCAATATTATTTTTTACTTTTTCCGATGCGCTTATTTGCTTGTATTGATCTTTTAAAGTATCAACTAAAAGGGTTCTGTTGGGCGAGTTCTTTTTGCGAATTTCGATAGCCTTTGCAATTCCTTTTATATCAGGCGTGTGTTGTTGAAAAGAAAGTAAAAATTCTTGTTGATTCAAATAATCAATAGCTAAAGCTGAAAATGCATTTGTTCTGGCGTAACTAATCCATTGAGAAGTATAGTTCATATCATCGGCATCAAAAATGGAAGGCAAATTAATTATTTCAATTAACAAACAACGATTTGGATTTTTCAGCCTGCGATTTTTAACTTTCATTAAGAAGAAAAAGGAGAGAATAAATACCTAAAAAGTTACAACCTCCCTGAGAAGGAGGTTGTACTTGAAGTTGATTGACACTAACCCACCACATTATCTTGAATAATTTCCTGATTAGGGAAACTGTATGGGTTCAAATGTTGCTGTAAAAGTAATTCCTTTTTTAGCTGCGATCAATACCCGATACCGGTTAGTTTTTGTTAAAATTTTGCTGATTTCTAATGGGATATATGTAGAAAGTTTACACTTATTATTATAAATAAAATGTTTAAGTATCTAATAGATATATAATAAAAAGAAAACTTGTTGTATATGCACATAGTCAGAAGAATAGAATAGTAGAAGATTAACAAGAATGCTTTTAAAATACAATTACAAAGCGATGTAGTAAGAAGTCTACTAAACAATGATATGCAGTACTATTTTTTTTAATCGGTATTACATTTTCCTTTGCAACATCAATCCACATTTAGCTCAATATCTTAATGAAGTGATCAACAACTAAAAAAAATTGTTGAATTGTGTAAATTATTTAGGTAATCCCGTAATCAACTACCTGACTAATTTCAACCCTAAGTCATAGCACCAGAAAAATAGAAGCTGACCTTTGCCGCACCCCATCAATGCTTAACCTTGGCCATGCTTAATCTCTGGAACTAAATCTATTTTCTGGTGCTTTTTAAGGAATCGCAAGACAATTAAAAACTGATATTGCCTTTATAAAATTCTGCAGGTACACCATTAACGCCTGGAATTATTGAAAACAAACCGCCACTCAACGGATATTGCTTCAATTGTTGTTCGGTTAATCCTTCTCGCGCAGAAGTAATATATAAAGTATCTAAATGCTCACCTCCAAAAGCACACGAAGTTATATGTGGAGCAGGTACATCTATTTTTTGTAATAACTTGCCCGATGCGGGGTCAAATCTTCCTACTCCGTTACCTCCCCATAAGGCTACCCAAAGTTTACCCTCTTTATCAATCGTCATACCATCAGGTCCACCTAATTCATCAGCAATTGTTACAATAACTCTCCTGTTTTTTATAGCTCCGCTTTCAATATTGTAATCAAAAGCATCTATTCTGTTAAGCGGAGAGTCAACATAATACATTGTTTTTGCATCGGCAGACCACGTAATACCATTAGAAATGCTGACATCATCAAACATTTTATGAATAGAACCATCCGCATCCAGGCGATACATTGAAGCGGCTCCGGTAGTTTGTTCCAAATGCATGCTCCCTACCCAAAACCTTCCGGCAGGGTCGCATTTGCCATCGTTAAATCTAATATTTTGATGCGGAAGAGGGTTTGCTAAAAAATGTAATTCTCCGGTTTGAGTATTAATAAAATGAATTCCCGTTTGTAAAGCTACCAATGCTCCTCCCCCTGAAACTGGAACCACTGTTCCAACTCTTTCGCCTACACGAAGTACGATGTCTGTTTTATCTTTAGGATTAAATATGTGAAGTTCCTTTCCTTCAATATCTATCCAGTATAATTTGTTTTCTGAAGGATGCCACATTCCACCTTCACCCAATTCCGCTTTTGCGTCTATCTCAAGTTTTAGCATGAAGATTGATTATAATAATTCATGAAATGAAAATTAATTATGCAAG
>JBGALP010000278.1:0-6116 GCA_044223805.1 Agriterribacter sp. | reverse complement strand
CTTAAAAGCTGTTTTCATATCCCAGCGGGATATTATGTCGGTAGAATAAAAAATAAATCAGGTTTTCGTTCCAGAGGAACGTTTTGTGCGAATGCCCACAAGGCGTTCCGCTGGAACGCATAAAACATTTTGATATTTAGGTACCGATAAGATGTTCCTCTGGCACATAAAATTCTTAAGTCAACGACATTGAATAGTGAATTGTGAATGAATAGCGAAGAAACGATAAACAGTGTATTACCCTATACCTTACACCTTATGCAGTGACCCGCAACTGAAATCTTCAACAAAAAACAACTTGGCAGTAAACGTAAATGTTTTATTTTTAAAGCCGTTTCAGATTTTTTAATTACGTTAATATATTCTTCATGAACAGAAAATTAAGAATGGGCATGATAGGTGGAGGCAAAGACGCTTTCATCGGTGCCGTTCACCGCATTGCCGCCAATATGGACGGACTTATTGAATTATCCTGTGGCGCTTTAAGTATAAGACCCGAAATAGCCCAGGACTCAGGAAAGTCTTTGTTTCTTTCCCAAGACAGGATATACCTGAATTACGAAGAAATGCTGGAGAATGAAAGTAAAATGCCGGCAGATAAACGTATAGATTTTGTTACGATTGTAACACCCAATTTCGCGCATTTTGCTCCTGCTATGGCTGCACTCGAAAAAGGATTTCATGTGGTAATTGAAAAGCCCATGACGTTTACTTTGGATGAAGCAAAACAATTGCAGAAAAAAGTAGAAGAAACCGGTTTGCTGTTATGCCTTACACATACCTATTCAGGATACCCTATGGTAAAACAGGCAAAACAAATGATTAAAGAAGGTGTACTTGGAAAAGTGAGAAAGATAATGGTAGAATATCCGCAAGGTTGGTTGAGCAAACTTACCGAAAGAGAAGGTAACGCCCAGGCTGCATGGAGAACAGATCCTAAAAAATCTGGCAAGAGTGGTTGCATGGGAGATATAGGCACACATGCCGCGCATTTGGCCGAATATATATCTGGTTTAAAAATTACCAAAATGTGTGCAGACCTTAATATAATGGTAGAAGGCCGCCCATTGGATGATGATGGAAATGTATTGTTGAAATTTGATAATGGCGCTGCAGGGGTATTATCTGCATCGCAAATAGCGGCTGGTGAGGAGAATAATTTAAACATAAGGTTATATGGAGAAAAAGGCGGATTGGAATGGAGACAACAGGAGCCCAATACGCTATTGGTAAAATGGCTGGATCAACCTGCACAAGTATACCGCACCGGTGGCGGTTACCTGGGTAATTTTGCCAAACACAATACACGTGTACCGGGTGGTCATCCAGAAGGATACCTTGAAGCCTTTGGCAACATCTACCGCAATTTTGCATTGAGTCTTTCTGCAAAAATTGATGGAGAAAAACCATCCCCTGAAATATTAGATTTTCCAACTGCTGCCGAAGGGGTAAGAGGCATGGCCTTTATTGATAATGTAGTGGCAAGCAGTGCCAGCACTCAAAAATGGACAGAATTTACTGTATAAAGGTTTGGGGGTAAAAGGTATAAGGTGTAGGGAAAAACAAATACCTTACGCCTTCTACCCTTCACCTTTAACCCTTTACCTTCCACCTTAATTAATAACGACTTTTAATCTTATCATCATGACTAATATCCAGGGTCCTGGTATCTTCCTGGCGCAGTTTTTAGGAGATAAAGCGCCTTTTAATAATTTAAAGTCCATCTGCGAGTGGGCGGCAGGGTTAGGTTATGTGGGTGTACAACTTCCAACGTGGGCCGGTAATATAATTGATATTGATAAAGCGGCTGAGAGTAAAACATACGCCGATGAAATAAAAGGTATTGTAAACGAAGCAGGGTTGCAGATTACAGAGCTCGCTTCTCACATTATTGGACAACTGGTTGCAGTACATCCGGCATATGATGCATTGTTTGATGGTTTTGCTCCGGCAGCATATCATAACAATCCTAAAGCCCGCACAGAGTGGGCAGTGCAACATTTAAAAAATGTTGCTAAAGCTTCAAAAAATCTTGGATTAAATGCAAGCGCTACATTCAGCGGGTCATTACTTTGGCACACCGTATATCCATGGCCACAGCGCCCTGCCGGGTTGGTTGAAACCGGGTTTACTGAACTGGCAAAAAGATGGACGCCTATACTGAACGCCTACGATGAGCAAGGAATAGACCTTTGCTACGAAATACATCCGGGCGAAGATTTACACGACGGGATTACGTATGAAATGTTCCTTGAAAAAGTGAACAATCACCCAAGAGCCTGTTTGCTTTTCGATCCAAGCCATTTTGTTTTGCAATGCCTCAACTACCTTGATTATATAGACTATTATCACGATCGTATCCGCATGTTTCATGTAAAAGATGCGGAATTTAATCCAACCGGTAAACAAGGCGTATATGGCGGCTTCCAGGGTTGGGTAGAACGTGCAGGACGTTTCCGTTCCTTAGGCGATGGACAGGTTGATTTTAAATCTATCTTCAGTAAACTGGCGGCATATAATTATAAAGGTTGGGCGGTATTGGAATGGGAGTGTGCCATCAAACATCCTGAAGCGGGTGCTGCGGAAGGCGCTCCGTTTATCAAAGATCACATTATCCGTGTAACTGAGCGGGCTTTTGATGATTTTGCCGGAACAGGCAGCGATGAAAAATTTAATCGCAAAGTTTTAGGCTTGGAGTAATTTTTCTTCGGATATTTATGCCCTCTTTTTTACTTTATTATGACAATCAAAACAAAAAAGTCAGGCATGAAAAAATTTACGGCGGCGGTTCTTTTAGCATCAATTTGTTATGCGTGCAGCGGTCCCGCAGAGGAAAAAAAGCCCATATTTCTTAGCGTTAATCCACAAATTGGTGGTGGCGCCGATGCTAAAAAATCAACAGACACCAGTGCTGTAAAGGCAATTGCTAAACCTGCAAAAGATGGAAAAGTTTTGCTGGAGGGCGCTGATTGCCGTGCTTGCCACCAGGATAAGACCAAGTTGGTACAAAAAAGTAATAGATGGCGGCGCCGGAGTTTGGGGCGATATTCCAATGGCTCCTCATGCTGCTCTTTCGGTAGATGACGCGGAAGCAATGATTAAATATATCCTTACAATAAAATAATATCAATATAATGAACATAAAGAAAACGATTGTTATAAGCGGCCTAATGCTGGCAGGCGTGGCATTGTTTAATAATGCAAAAGCTCAGCACACGGACAATACGCTTTCGCAAGCTGAAAAAGCAGCCGGTTGGAAATTATTGTTTGATGGTACATCTACAGGCGGCTGGCATTCGTACAACAAACCGGCGCTGGGTAGTGCATGGGAAGCCAAAGAGGGTGCCTTACATCTAGCAAAACACGAAGGTGGGGATAACGGTGGCGATGCTACCTCTGCCGATGAATATGGTGATTTTGATTTAAAGCTGGATTGGAAAATATCACCAAATGGCAATAGTGGTGTGCTGTTTTTGGTAAAAGAAGATACACAACATGAATGGTCTTACTACACCGGGCCGGAAATGCAGGTGTTGGATAATAATGGACATCCGGACGCAAAAATTATTAAACATCGTGCCGGTGACCTGTACGACCTCATTACCAGTAAACCAGAAAATGTAAAGCCAGCCGGGCAATGGAACAGTATTGAAATCAAACTTCAGAAAGGTAAACTGGAGTTCTGGCAAAATGGAGCAAAAGTTGTTTCTACCACTATGTGGGATGATAGCTGGAAAAAATTGGTGGCAGGCAGCAAATTTAAAGGGATGCCTGATTTTGGTACATTCAAAAGCGGTCATATCTCATTGCAGGATCATGGTAATGAAGTATGGTATAAGAATATTAAGATCAGAAAATTGTAAGTTACAGGTTGTAGCAGGAATGTTTTTAAATAGTTAACCGGTTGAGTGTATACTCGCCGGTTTTTACTTTTGTATAAGTTATACCCTTAATGAGGTATTGATATGAGCTTTTATATGCCGTACATTTATTATTAGTATTATTTCCTTTCTTGTTATCCACCCGTCTCGCTCCGTATGTCTCCTTTGTGAACAAAACTAAAAACACGATTTATTTTGATGATACTAATACATCACTACTAAATTTTACTATATGAAAAAAGCATTATTAACTCCGTTGGTAAGCGATTATGTTACCATATTACGCGCTGCTGCTGTAAGTAATAATAAAGAAAGATGTATGATAGGCCCGAGCCCTGAATTAAAAAAGAAATTGAAAGCAGATCTGAATCAACTGAAAAGAGATCTTGGAAGTTCTGTATTGAGTAACTTAATAAAACCGTTGGCAAACACCCGCCTGGGATTTAATGATGGTGTACTGCAACCGGGCAATGTATTCGCTATTGGAACATCAGCCGCTGCTGTACGTACGCGTAGTGCTGAAAAAGCGCCACTACAGGGGAATTTGAAAGTGGCAGTAATACTGGTTGATTTCAGTGATAAACCTATGACCCAACCGAAGAAAAGATTTGAGGATCTTTTTTTTAGCGAAGGGAAAATTGCTACTGGCAGTGTAAAAGAATATTATATTGAAGTAACCGGTGGGTTGGTAACCATTTCCGGGCAGGTGGCAGGACCATACAGGATGCCTAAAAAATTGAGCCAATACGCGCATGGTGAAAGTGGTACTGGCAGTGCATCTCCCAATGCACGTACGCTTGCGGCAGATGCGGCAAAAGCGGCGGATGCTGACATCAATTTTAGCAGTTATGATAATAATGCAGACGGATATGTTGACGCATTTGTGGTAATTCATGCGGGAGCTGGTGCCGAAGTTACAGGAAGCAAGAATGACATCTGGAGCCATAAATGGGTATTGCCCGGTGTGTACAATGCAGATGGTACGCATATTTACGGCTATTTAACCGTGCCTGAAGATTGTGAACTGGGCGTATGCGCGCATGAACTGGGACACCTGCTGTTTGGTTTTCCCGATTTGTACGATAGTGATTACACGAGTGAGGGTATTGGAGAATGGTGCCTTATGGCAGGTGGCAGTTGGAACAATGGGGGCGCTACACCTGCCCATCCCTGCGCCTGGTGTAAAATGCAGCAAAACTGGGTAACAACTATTAATCAAAGCACCAACAAAGCAAAAGTGGTAATTGATGATGTGAAGACGGGCAAAAAAATATATCGTTTATGGCAGGATGGTGGACCGGGCAACGAATATTTTTTAGCGGAACACCGCATGAAAAAGAATTTTGACAAATTTATTCCTGGTGAAGGATTAGTTGTTTACCATATTGATGACGCTATTGATGATAACAGCAATGAAATGCATTACAAAGTTGCAGTGGTACAGGCAGATGGTAAACAAGACCTGGAAAAAGGAACTAACAGCGGTGATGGTGGTGATGTGTGGCCTGGAACTGCTAAGAAAAAAACTTTTAGCAAAACTACAAAGCCTAATAGCAAAAGCTATGGCGGGCTCGACACTAAAGTTGCCATCAAAAAAATTAAATTAGCTAATGCTAAAATAACCGCTGACCTGTATGTAAAAGCAGGGGCGGCTACTGTGAGCAAAGGCAAACCTGCAAAAAAGAAAAAATAACTTTGCAGAACAATTAAGTGAATATGGTACGTATGGCTCCCAACAGTGCATTAATAACAGCGGTGATAACTGCCATAGAACCTTATGTACAAAATGATTTCAGCGTGCTGGTATTGCGGGTTAAAAACGCATCAAAAAAAGGGAGCGCCGCATTTATGTACAACGCATCTGAAGAAACAAGCATCCGCGCTTTGATCAGTAATGAAAAACGCGATAAAGCCAATATTAAAGCAAAAGACAGTATTACGATTGAGGCCAGCAAGGTAAGTATTAATTTATGGCGTATAACCGAAATAGTTTCTTAGCAAAGCAGCAATTGTTACAAGGCAATAAGAAAATAATCACATACAGTATTTTCTTATTGCTTTTTTATTAATTGTTTGTCCTTATTATTTATCATAGCTCAAACCCCGGTTACTGTATTTCTACTAAGTAATAATTACTTTTGTTGCATGTTCAATATTGTTGAACATTACGCAACCCTGATGAAGAGAGTAATTCTGCCCATATTGTTGCTATCTATTACAGCATTCACATCTTGT
>JBGALP010000277.1:0-6136 GCA_044223805.1 Agriterribacter sp. | reverse complement strand
GGATTGTAAAAAGGCATTACAATAGCTATTTCAGGAATGGCTATTGTAACAATATTTTTTTCAGAATCTGGATAGTCTGTGTGAAAAACTCGGTGTTTATTAGCGGTGTAAAATGACAAAGCTTTCATTATTATAAATTATAAATGCACGGGTGCATGAACGAGTGTAACTGGTTTTGAGCTTTTTAGATGTACGGTGGGTAACGCAGTAAAGTAGGCTGCATTTTCTCCCGGGGATTTAAGGTATACCCCAGTTCCTGATAGGTCTTTAATTTTTTGATATATTGAGAAAATTCCTGCCGGCGTGGCAAAAACGCCGGGGTCATAACCCAACAACCAGTACATTTTGGTATGCATAATTACTCCTATTGTATATAAAAACCAACTAAACAGCGATAAAAACCTTAGCTATAAAATGGACAAATGTAAGTTTTGAATTCGCTCATTTCCCACAGATTTCGATGTGTTAACTATTAAAAAACAAACGAATCACATTAATCACTTTGCCCCAATAACCTGCTCTTTATATTCTCTACGAATCTGCATTACACATTTCATTTTGTTAACCCTGAAGTATTCTTATCAAGATCAATGCTCCTTTAAAAATATTTCGACAAACAGTGTTACACCATTAATAAAAATCGCTGAAGGAAAATTTGAATGAGTAAAACTCAAATGACACTGTCGGGTATAATTCCGTTGCAGCATGGGTTAAAAATATAAAGCCCGGGAAATTTTATATTTCCTCAGGCTTTATATCAATCCTTACGTCAAATGTTATTGTACCAAAATGCATATTTCCTCAGGCTTTATATCAATCCTTACGTCAAATGTTATTGTACCAAAATGCGGGCCTCTTTTATTGGTTTGACGTATTTTAATACGCCCATAAGAATAATGATTTATTTAAAAATATCTATCCATTACAACTCGTCCTTACAATTCTCGTATTATTATGTCCTTGTAATACACCATAGCTTTACCGCCGCCATGAATCTGCAGCCCGATGGTACCAGATTGCGGAATAGTCTTATCGGGTTCTGTATAATCTGTAGTTTTTATGCCGTTTAAATAAATACGGATATGCCCGTTCTCGCTCCATACTTCATATTCATTCCATTGATCACGTTTTACTATTTTTTTTACCAATACAGTATCCAGCTGCGTTAAGGTTTTATTCCTTCTCGACTCATCATACAATGTACCCCAATAACCATCTCCTAAATCGGCCTGGTATCCTTTCATTTCATTAGCTGGGTCTGTAAGCCTTTTACTATGAAATTGTACGCCGGAATTTACAAAACCAGTTCCCGTTAATTTGAACTTTAGCTTCAGGTGGAAATTACTATAGTCTTTTGTAGTACAGAGGAAATTGTTTTCAGGAACTTCTGTTGTGAGTGACCCGCCGGCAAGAGCACCATCTTTTATTTGCCAGGTGTGAAGCGTATCGCCTTCCCAACCATTAAAATTGTATCCATTGAACAACTTGTTTGCCTTTTGTTGTGAGTAAGATTGGTATGAACCCAGCATGAGTAATAGTACCAATGCACCGTATGCCATTTTGAGCAATGATGAACGCATGATATAAACAATTTAGAAATGAAATGAATTAACAGGTATTGAAAATACAGATTAATAGAATAATAGAGAAATCGTGTATTAACCTGGCTTCTATTATTATATAAAAGAAAGGTGAAAAGCAAAATGATTTTTTACATTTCACCTTTAGACAGATATATTTAATTGAATGCTAGTATGGTGATGTAAGTAATAAGTATACAATCGCTATCAATGATGTTGCACCTATTATTAAGACCATCCACTCAAGCTTATTATCAGCAACTTCAGTCTGCATTATTTTAGGAGATAAAACGCCGCCAGAATATTCATTTATAGCTACACTCTTATCAACAGTCGTATATAAGGGAGTATTATTGCGAACAGCTTCTGCCTGGTAAGCCTTGTTATTAAATAAAGCAGTTTCATTCCAATCGTTTTTACCAGGGGCGGTTTCGTTGTCTCTTACTTCAACCTTAACAATGTTGGGTTGGTTAGTTGATTTGATAGTTTTAACCTGGGTATTATCTATGGTAGGTTTTAAAGCAACTACGTGCCTTATATATCTTACAGGTGTTTCTTCCTCTTCTGCTGCCGTGATTGTTTCGGCTTTATACTCACTAGAATCTTGCGCTGTTTCAGCCACACGAATATCTTCTACCAACACTGCTTTATTGTTTGTGGCAACTACTGATGTACTTACGGTTTCAACTATGGAAACATAAGCAGCCAATTCATCCATTTCAGAAGGATATCTCCAGGAAGCACTTTTTTTCTGATGCCAGATAAGATCAAAAGGTTTAAGATTCATTCCTTTTAGCTCATCAAGGGAATAAGGTCCTGTTTCTTTGTTGTTCCGCAATAACTTGTATTCTTTCATGAACATAACATTTAAATCAAAGGTTTAATGCAAATATTCAAAGGAAAGGACGGTTTATATCGTTTGTTGTGAATTGCCTTATACTGGTATTCACAGGAGAAAAGGATTTGATTTATATCAAAAGCGGAAGTTTGAGGCACTACAAAGGTATTGGAGGTTAAACTAAAAAACGAACAGTTTACCATTTTTTCGGTAAACTGTTCGTTAAGTTAGTATATTAATCGCATCTTTTATAAGGATGCTATAATTTTTTGTTTTTATTATAGTTTCAGGTAGCTTAAAACCGATGCCACAAGCCACAAACCTGCTATGGCAGAGAATGCTTTTTTAGTAGCCTTACCGTTTACTTTAACCCGTCTGTTTTTGCGCGCATACTCCGAAACAGGCAGTACAGTAGTGAATTGCTCATGATTGGCGGTTGTTTCAACTGTATCTACAAACTGCTTTTCACCCAGCACATTAAAGTTATTTTCAGTCGCCAGCTCTATCACTTCATTATCAATAATGGCATGCTCAGCTTCAGTAGATACGAACATGCTGCCACTATAACTGTTACGGTTATTTGCCGCTACCAGGTATTCATAACCTGCAGGCACATCCGAAGTAAAAGCGTCTGGCAATGTTGACAATTCAAATGCCATATTATTGTTATCATTCGATACTCCAAAGCAGCTACGAAAATAGCGGATCTGCTTTTCTTTAAGGTTATTTACCCTTGTGCCTTCATGTACAATAGCCTTTGGCGCATGCTGCGACAATTCGGCTATTTCTGAAGGATACTTCCACATAATGCTTTCGTTTTCAACCCAAATTAAATCGAATGCTTTTAAATTCATTTGTTTTAAACCCTCAACAGTGTAAGTCCCTGTTCTTACATTGTCTCTTAATAATTGATACATTTTCATGATTACAGATTTTTGATGATTTTACAGGTTATGGACTTAAGTAGTTATCATTAGCTGGTGTGAAATTACTTCTCCATTTCGCAAAAAAAAGCGTGAATCGCCGAATAAGAGTTTTTATTCGACTAACGAAAGTGGCACTGTTTAAGACTATGCGGCGTGCCGCGCCTGGTTGAAAAATGTTAATTGCAGCAAATAACTTAAGATAATTACGGCTAAGGCGCCAATTGCATTTAACCATAGAAAACCTAAATCAATAACTTTGTTTTCGTTCAATATAAATAAAGCAATCACGAATATTTCGCCAAGTATAGCTCCCCAAAAAACAGCGTTGCCATTTATCTTTTTCATATAAAAAGCTAGCAAAAACACGCCAAGTATCACACCATAAAAAAGAGAGCCCAATATATTTACAGCTTCAATAAGGCTATTGCCAATATTGTAAGCGAACTGCGCTACTATAATACAGAATATGCCCCAGGCAACAGTATATCGGCGCGATACACTATAGTCTTTTGCCTCATCCATATTTTTATTGATAAACTTTTTATGGATATCTACTATAGTGCTTGATGCCAATGAATTTAATGCCGCGGCAATACTGCCCCAGGAAGAAATAAAAATCACCGCTATTAATAACCCTACCAATCCCTTTGGCAAATAATCCAGTACAAACCGTAGAAAAATATAGTTGGTATCATTCGCATCACCACCCACGCCAGGTTTGCCTAATAAGGCTTTTATTTCCGTGCGAAGGCTATCCCGTTGATGATTGATGTATATCAATTCGGGCTTGTATCTTTCATCACTTTGTTTACCAATAAACTGTTGCGAGAGTTCCTTCTTTTGTATATCAAGTATATTGTACTGTTTTTGTATTTCTTTCAGTGTACCTGCATATTCAGATCGTTCAAGCTTATCAACCTGTGTCTGGTTAAAAAACAATGGCGCATCTGCAAACTGGTAAAACGAAAAGATGAGTACACCTAGTAACAAAATAAGAAATTGCATAGGCACCTTCACCAATCCATTCATCAATAAACCCAGCCTGCTTTCTTTAACCGACTTTGCTGTAAGGTATCTGCCAACCTGGCTTTGATCTGTTCCGAAATAAGAAAGCGCTAAAAAAAAACCGCCTATTAGTCCACTCATTAAGTTATACCTGTCGCGCCAATCAAACCCTTTACCTGCTTCTGTTCCGGTTGTAATAACATTGGTTTTATGCATAGCCCCACCAACTTTTAATGCATCAAAAAAGCCCACACCTTCAGGCATATATTTTACTACCAGGTAACCCGCCGTAAACATGCTGGCGAATATGATAATGATTTGCAATTGCTGTGTATATGCTACAGATTTTGCACCACCCAGGGCAGTATAAATAATAAGCAAGCCTCCCATGAAAATATTAGTCCAGTAAATATTCCACCCCAGCAGAGAAGAAAGAATAATAGCGGGAGCATAGATACTTATACCCGTTGATAACCCGCGCTGTAACAAAAACAAAAACGAAGTAAGTGTGCGGGTTTTAACATCAAAACGCCTTTCCAGAAATTCGTATGCAGTATATAATTTGTATTTATGAAAGATGGGTACAAACGTTATACACAAAACGATCATAGCTAATGGCAAACCAAAATAGTATTGCACAAACCGCATACCGTCTGTATACGCCTGTCCAGGAGCAGATAAAAAAGTAATAGCACTTGCCTGCGTACCCATAATACTGAATAATACAATATACCAGGGCATTTCACGGTTGCTCAGAAAATAGCCATCAAGATTTTTTGTTGTACGGCTTTTATAGATACCATAAAAAATGATACCGGCAAGCGTTACCACCAATACAGCCCAATCAACATAACTCATGAAAAATATTTCGTGAAATAAATGAACAAAGCAATCTGTAATACCAATGCGGCTGCCACCACTATATACCAGGCAGTCCAGGTTTTAAACAAAGGAGGACGTTCGTTTGGCTGCTGCATAATCGTTTATTTAAATGCACGTCGTAACAATAAGGCCACAATAATGCCCATCAAAATACCAATACCGATTTTTTTAAAAACAAGCGTTACCAATATACCGATGCCAACGCCCAAAACAACGCCCACCCCGGAACCTTTATTGATATTATTTTCTTTTCGTTGTGCCATTTGTTGTAAGATAGTTAGGATTGGATACCAAATTAGCAAATAATCTGTAAGCTCCGCCTACACCTGCAGGCAATTGCCTGAAGAAACCAAGCCCTGTGTATACAAACCGTCCTTTGCCATAATCTGCGACAATAAGGCTGCCATCCTGTTCTGGTTCTCCCGGATCATTCATCGTTAATATCTTTCTGTATTCTTTGCCTATGTCGCCAGCAAAATAAGTACCCCGCTCCTGTATCCATCCTTCAAAATCTTTTGATGTTATTTTATTGGGCCAATTCAACAATTGATCAGCCGGTCGCAAAAACTTTACATCGGCATTTTCATCGGTTACTCTTTCACGTGATACATTAAAATCGTAAGGACCGATTTTTTCTTTAACAGTGCTTAAATAATTGTTGGTATTGTATTGCACTATATAATTACCTCCACCTTTCACATAATCCATCAATACGCCGTATTTATCATTTAACCAATCGTGTACGTTATATGCCCTTACACCTGCAATAACCGCGTCAAACTGTGCAAGGCTGCCGGGAAAGATATCTTTTTCATTCAACAACACTACTTCATAGCCTAATTGCGCAAGCGCGTCCGGTACTTTATCTCCGGCGCCGGTTATGTAACCAACCCTTTTGCCTGAAG
>JBGALP010000276.1:0-6180 GCA_044223805.1 Agriterribacter sp. | reverse complement strand
GTATTAAAGGCAATGCTTTACTACCCACATCTGCCATGTTTACGCTGATGCGTGTTTTTTGTTTGGCAGTATCCATAAAGGCATTCATTAATTGCTGGAAAGCATTGGCAGATGGATTATTGGCTGAGGTATCTTTTTTAGCTTTAAGATAGTCACCAACAAATGCACCATCAAAAGCATTTGGGATAGCATAGTTAGCGCTGTCGCCATCATAAAAACCTTGTTTGGCAAATTTCAACCCTTCTGCCAACGATAAGGGGCGCGCCATTTCTTTTTTAGATGCTATGTATTGTGACAAAGAATCAATTCTGCCAAAAACATCCAGCGCTTTTAATCCTGTAAAGCCATACCTTTTTTTGGTATCAATAATAATTTCAAGGGGCATTATACCTTTAAAGTTCTTTTCAAAAAATTTGAGGTCAACATAGATCTTATCTGTTTGCGGTATATCGTCAACCATATGTCCTACCGACACCAGCCGCATCATGCCTGAAATAGCAAAAACTATTACCAGCAGGGTAGCGACATAAATGATTTTGGTGTGATTGAAAACCCATTTTTCCACCTTTGTTAATACCGCATCCAACCACTTGCTGTCAAGATATTTTACATGCCTGTTTTTGGGCGGTGGCAAATAACTCAATACTGCAGGTATGGCTGCCAGTGATATAAAGAAGATAGCAATAATGCTTATGCCCGCCACCATACCAAATTCTTTCAATACAGCACTTTTGGTAAAGGCAAATACAGCAAAGCCAATAGCGGCGGCTATGTTACAGAACAAGGTTATCACACCCATGCGGCTCACCATTTCTACCAGTGCACCTTTTTTATCCTGCACATCCAGCCAAGCGGTATGGTATTTATTAAGAAAATAGATACAGTTCGGAATACCAATGACCACTATCAATGGCGGTATGAGCGCGGTGAGTAAACTAATGTTATAATGAAAGAAATGCATGATGCCCATACTCCAGATTACTCCGATAATTACTACGCCGAGCGATAAGATGGTAGCGCTTACAGACCTGAAAAAGAGAATAAGTATAAAGGCGGAAATGAGTAACGAGCCAATGAGGAACCATTTCATTTCTTTGGCCACTTTTATGGCCATATTGGTACGTATGAGTGGAAGCCCGCTTATATATATATTAGTGTGTTGTTTTTCTCCAAAATCATACGCGAGTTTTTCAATTGACGCTATCACCTTTTCACGAGCCTTGGAGCCCAATACTTCTTTATTGATCTTAACACCTATAACATAGGCATTGGTTTCGGGATTATACAGTAAGCCCTCATAAAACGGGAGCGTATGCAGGGTTTGTACAGCGCTGTCAAAAACAGGTTGAGCTGCATCCAACGAGGGGAATATGGGCACCACATTCAGCTTTTGTGTGCTGTCGTTTTTTACTAAGTTAACAGCGCCGGCCACACTTAATACAGCTTCTACTTTATCTACCTTTTTCAAATCTGAACACAAATGGGCGTAGTCGGTAAAAACAGCTTTATTAAAAAGATCGTTCTTTTGAAACCCGATCACCAGTGTATTGCCATCATCACCAAATTGCTGTTTAAAAGCCAGGTATCGTTTATATAAAGGATTATCAACAGGAATAGTTCTTACAAACTCGTAACTGATAGTTACCTGCAAAGCATTGTATAACATCACAGCCGTGCTGATGAGAAGTATGATCAATAAGGCAAGGCGATTTTTCAGTACGAACTGTCCTATCTTTTTCCACATGCGATATGGGATTGTTTTTCAGAAAGTGCAAAGAAACTTATTTTGAATGGGTTTGAAAATTTTTAAATAAAAGCAGCGGCCCAGAATTTCGCTGCATTCTATTTGTCTCACCTCCTAATTCATCTCCAATGCCGGTGGCGAGGGTTTATTGTGCGAAAATTTGAGGCATCTATAGAAGGCATCTCATTTTTTTGTACTTTTTGCAAAATTCCATACTATGAACTTTGTTATTAAGCTTTTTGTAACTGCGGCAGTGGCATTCGGGCTGGCGCATCTGCTTAAAGGCATTCATATTGATACTTACTGGACGGCACTGGTTTTTGCCCTGGTACTTGCTATAGCCAACATTATTGTGCGTCCAATACTGGTTATTCTCACCATTCCGCTTACCATTATTACTTTAGGGCTATTTTTATTCATTATTAATGCCCTTATGGTGCTGTTAGCATCAAAATTGGTAGATGGGATACATATTGATGGATTTTGGTGGGCGCTGCTATTCGGATTGATACTATCGGTGGTATCTTCGTTATTATTCAGTGGGAAAAATGAGTAAAAAGGTAAAATACCTTTAATTATCATATCATAACACCATGGGTAATACGTTTACACACCAAACGTAAAAGTCATCAAAGCGTATAACCACCATTATAACGGGCCCGCATACTTTAAAAAACCTGTAGGTTTATATATGGATTTTTCGCGGAAGCATTTTACGGCGCAGCAATTAGATGAATTGTACAAGGCTATTTTATTGCCCAGGATGATTGAAGAAAAGATGTTGTTGCTGCTTAGGCAGGGGCGAATAAGCAAATGGTTCAGTGGTATTGGGCAGGAAGCAATAGCGGCAGGTGTAACTATGGCATTGGAAAAAGATGAATGGATAATGCCTTTGCACCGCAACCTGGGCGTATTTACCAACAGGGGCTTACCGCTTCACAAATTATTCATGCAATGGCAGGGAGCAAGAGAAGGATACAGTAAGGGTAGGGAAAGAAGTTTTCATTTTGGTACCCGGGAACATTATATATGTGGTATGATATCTCATCTTGGTCCGCAAATGGCAATTGCTGATGGGGTGTCACTGGCATATAAACTAAGAAAAGAAAAAAAGGTAGCCGTAGCTTTCACCGGTGAAGGAGGAACAAGCGAGGGTGATTTTCACGAAGCGCTTAATGTAGCCGCTGTGTGGGATTTGCCGGTAATATTTGTGGTAGAGAATAACGGCTATGGTTTAAGTACGCCTGTTCAGGAGCAATATCGCTGCGAGTCAATTGTTGACAGGGCAAAGGGTTATGGAATGGAAGGCGTGCAGATTGACGGCAATAATATTCTTGATGTTTACGACACTATAAAAGGGGTAAAAGCGTATTGCATTGAACAACAAAAACCCTACCTGGTAGAGTGTATGACATTCAGAATGCGTGGGCACGAGGAAGCCAGCGGTACAAAATATGTTCCACAAGAATTGTTTGAAGTGTGGGAGCAAAAAGATCCTGTAAAAACATTTGAACATTGGTTATTGAAGGAAGGCTTATTGACTACTATTGACATTGAAACTGCAAAAACGGAATTCAAGCATTATATTGATAGTGAGCTTGAGAAAGCTTTTGCTTTGCAGCAAACCATTATACCTGTTACAAAAGATGAAGTGGCTGATGTGTATGCCACATGGGGGCAGGCGGATACGAAATACACAGTGAATGTAATAGATAATGTAGACAACATTTCGCAATCATCTTTAATAGTACACGAAAAAAGATTTGTAGACGCTATAAGCGAAGCAATCTATCAAAGTATGATTGCCCACGACAATTTGATCTTGATGGGACAGGATATAGCGGAATATGGGGGAGCATTTAAAGTAACAGAAGATCTTGTAAATAAGTTTGGAAAAGAAAGAGTAAGAAATACGCCACTTTGCGAAAGCGCTATTGTAGGCGTAGCATTAGGACTGAGCCTTGAAGGCTTTAAAAGTGTGATGGAAATGCAGTTTGCCGATTTTGTAACCGCAGGCTTTAACCAGATTGTTAATAATCTTGCTAAAATACATTACCGCTGGGGGCAAAATGCTGATGTAGTAATACGCATGCCAACTGGTGCAGGCGTTGGAGCCGGTCCTTTTCACTCTCAAAGCAATGAAGCCTGGTTTGTTCATACGCCTGGTTTAAAAGTGGTATATCCATCAAGTCCGGTTGAAGCAAAAGGGCTACTGATTGCCGCCATTAATGATCCTAATCCGGTATTGTTTTTTGAACATAAGGCATTATACCGCAGCATCAGCGGACCCGTGCCGGAAGAACATTATGAAATACCTATTGGCAAAGCACGGTGTATAGAACAGGGAGAAGATATTGCTATTATCACCTATGGTGCCGGAGTGCATTGGGCGTTAGAATATGCGGGCAAATACACTAATACATCTTTCGACATACTGGATTTGCGCACATTGCTGCCACTCGATTATGAAGCTATTGCGGCAAGTGTAAAAAGAACAGGTCGTGTGTTGGTTTTACATGAAGACACTTTAACGGGTGGTGTAGGAGCTGAGATTACAGCATGGATACAGGAAAACTGTTTTAATTTACTCGATGCTCCGGTAATGCGTTGCGCTTCGCTTGATACTCCTGTACCATTTAGTATAGAACTGGAAAAGAATTTTTTGGCTAAGTCGAGATTAGATGAGTGTGTACAACGATTATTGAGTTATTAATATTACGCACCACTTTTTAAAAGATATAGTAAACTCCATATCGTGGGTACGGCTATAGCCGAAGAGCGTTGATGCATGGGTCTGACCTTCGGTGCAGAACAAAATATACAGCCGTCGTACTATTCACTTTTGGTTGGATTCTTTACTCGTATCTCTTACTCCTTCTACTCCCTATCTTTGCCGCATGGGGCATAAAAAATTAATAAGGTTTGAGGCAATCAAAAGTTTTTCCAATGTGTTGCAATATCCAGAAGGTATGCAGGGCAAATGGAATGATTTCTTTAAAAATGATAATGGCATTACACTTGAGCTGGCCTGTGGCAAAGGAGAATATACAGTATCACTGGCAAGGCTATACGCCAACAGAAATTTTATTGGTATAGACCTTAAAGGAAACCGCATTTGGGCGGGAGCAAAAAAAGCACTGGATGAAGGGTTAACCAACGCTGCTTTTTTACGTACACAAATTGAACGCATAACCGATTACTTTGCCCGTGGTGAAGTAAAAGAAATATGGATCACCTTTCCTGATCCGCAGTTAAGGCTTTCAAGAGCTAAGAAAAGACTCACTCACCCGAGATTTTTACGTTTATACCAGCAGGTACTCGCGGCGGATGGCATTATTCATTTAAAAACAGATTCTCCCGATCTGTACCAGTTTACATTAAAGGTTGCTGAATTGTATGGACTGGACGTGTTACAACAAAGTGACGATGTGTATGCCGGAACTGGTATTAATGCCGATATAAACATTAAAACCTATTACGAAAGCCTTGATATTGCAGGTAGCAAAAAAGTGCATTACATTCAATTCAGACTGCCGAAAGATATTCCGGTTGAAAGGGATGATGAATTAAAACGATTGATTAATGAAGGAGCAGCGCTTGAAAGAAGGTGAGGATTACTATTATAATGAAGATAAGCTTATGGTACTTACCACCAGCTATTTATTAAAACGTGGCTATTGCTGTGGTAATGGTTGTAAGCATTGTCCTTATCAGTATGTGAATGTTCCCGAACCCGGGCGCACTACATTATTACAGAACAGCAATGCCAACTAAACAATTATATGCCAAAGAAGCAGCATAAAATAGCAACACCAGCAAAAAAGAAAAAAGCCACCCCTCCTGCGACAGAAACGCGCAAAGATTCATTTTTTGAAACGGTGTTTGATGTTGTAAGGCTTATACCCAAAGGCCGGGCTACTTCTTACGGTGCTATAGCGGCATATATCGGCACCAAATTATCTGCACGCATGGTAGGTTGGGCAATGAATGCAGCAGGAAATGTTAAACCACGAGTACCTGCTCACCGGGTGGTGAATAGAAATGGCATGCTAAGTGGCAAGCATCATTTTCATCCGCCTTCATTAATGGAGAATCTTTTAAACAAAGAAGGCATAGAAGTAAAAGATGATACTATAGTAGATTTTGAAAAAGTGTTCTGGGATCCTGCAAAGGAGTTGCAGATATAGCGCGGCTGCTTCGATCAGGTTTGAATAATGCAAGATTGTTTGAAATCAGTTTTTTCAGCCTTTGTGGATTGATGCTCCTTAACTTAAGATGACAATACAAAATACAATTAAAAGCAATTCGCTGCCAACACAAACCTCTTACATCCTCAACCTGTCATGTTTGATTATAGGAGGCATTCATCTTCGCTTCCATCAATCCTGATATTTATTTCATAATCACTACCCGAAATGTTTTATCCATAGCCGATG
>JBGALP010000275.1:0-6257 GCA_044223805.1 Agriterribacter sp. | reverse complement strand
TAATGCAATTCTTATCTCTAAGATAAAGTATTTTGGGCAATATCAAAAGTGCATTTTTTCTTTTTTTGCCATTAATTCTTCCACAGTTTCTCTGTACATTTCATCAGGCACACAACAGTCTACCGGGCAAACGGCGGCACACTGAGGCTCTTCATGAAATCCCTGACATTCTGTACATTTATTGGTTACTATATAAAAAGTGTCTACACTTATAGGCTCAAAACGTTGATCGGCGTCAATCTGCGTTCCATCCATCAAAGTAAAACTTCCTTTTACGGTTGTGCCATCAGACAGTGCCCACTCTACTCCACCTTCGTATATAGCGTTATTGGGACATTCAGGTTCACAAGCCCCGCAATTAATGCATTCGTCTGTAATTTTTATAGCCATACTAATTTTACAATTTTACGGGTGATTTTTTGCAATTAGATTTGCAGCTCAAAGATAATTACATCTGAATTAATAATCAATGCCGAATTTGTACGAACGGATAGAACTGCTTTCAAAGCTTCAACAGCATATACTCGATAATGGAGATGAATGGAAAGCTGTTAAAGAAAGGGCCAGTAATTATAATGCCTGGTTTATTCCTGAATTTATTGACAGCGCTACAAAAAGTATAGCGGCTTCATTTTTAGAAAAAGAAAAATTGCTGCATTGGGTTAAGGAGTATGCCATACCGCTGCTAAACGAAAATCCGGTTAATGTAGGCATAACAATGGCGGGTAATATTCCATTAGTAGGGTTTCACGATTTTCTTTGCGTTTTTATACAAGGCCATAAACAAACTATAAAGTTATCATCCAAAGACAATGTGCTGTTACCATACCTGGTTAATAAGCTGATCGGTTGGAACGCAGCGGTTAATGAACTGGTCTCTTTCCAGGAAATGCTTAAAGGTTGTGACGCTTATATAGCTACGGGGTCAAATAATTCTGCCCGGTATTTTGAATATTATTTTCGCAAATACCCCCATATCATCAGGAAAAATAAAACCTCTGTTGGGATTATTAAAGGAAATGAAAGTATGGCAGCGCTTGAAAAACTGGCAGATGATATATACCTGTATTTTGGACTGGGCTGCAGGAGCATTACCAAAATATTTGTACCAGCAGGCTATGATTTTATTCCATTGCTGGAAGCATTTAAAAAATACGACAACCTGGTTGACAATCATAAGTACAAACATAACTACGACTATAATATAATTTAGCCATGCACCTGGTGAACCAAAAGTTTTACATGACCAATGGTTCTGTTATTTTATCAGAAAATAAAAGCGCGTTTTCTCCCATCAGCCAGTTAAATTATCAGTATTATACGGATATAAATGAAGTTTACACAGTGCTCAATCCGGAGGAAATTCAGTGCATAACAGGCATTAATAAAATACCATTTGGTTCATCTCAAGCGCCGCAGCTAACCGATTATGCAGACGGCATTGATACTATGGCTTTTTTAAAACAACTCACGGGCACGGTCTCTGTATAAGAATGAAATCCATTTACATTTTGCCGGTTTGCAACCTCCTAACAATCCTTAACATTTCTATTACGAATTCTATCGTAATTTCACCTCAGACATTTAGAAACAAGCACTTACTAACCAATTGTTAAAGCTAAACAGTGTCGAATGTCACTTTATCAGCTTTTTTAACCTTATGCGTTAAAGGCATATCTTTTGATTGGTAATTGATGCGTATATTTAGTTAACAATAAACATTGACAAGCGATGAAAATCAAGCAAGTTTTATTTACTGTACTGATAAGTGGGATCACCTCTTTTGGTGTTATGTACGGTTATAATCATTTCAATTCAAAACCTGTAGCTATCCAGGATGGGGTAAAAATACCAGCCAACTATACCGGAATGTTTGATAGCAATAATAATGTACCAGGAGGTCCTGTTGATTTTGAACAACCTGCTAAAGCAGCCTTACCGGCGGTTGTGCATATTACCACTTTAATAGGCAAGGAACAGGTAAGCAATAATCTTCCCCGCCGCAGTAATCCATTTCAGGGTTTAGTACCAGATGATTTTTTTGATGACTTTTTTGGCGGTGGCGGCGGTGGCCAGATGCGCAGCATGCCGCAAAGAGCTTCCGGATCTGGTGTAATTGTAAGCCAGGACGGTTATATTATCACCAACAATCACGTGGTAGACGGAGCAACAGAAATCAAAGTAAATCTTAACAACAAAACAAGCTATACTGCAAAAGTTATAGGAGTAGATCCAAGCAGTGATCTTGCCGTATTGAAAATAGATGGTAAAAATCTTCCTTTCATTTTATATGGCAACTCAGATAATGTGCAGATAGGACAATGGGCTTTAGCTATTGGTTATCCATTAAACCTCGAAACCACTGTAACAGCCGGTATAATAAGTGCCAAAGGCAGAACACTTGGATTAAACAGCAGAAAGAGCCAGGCGCCTATTGAATCTTACATCCAAACAGATGCCGCCGTTAACCAGGGTAACAGTGGTGGGGCACTTGTAAATACCAATGGAGAATTAATAGGCATTAATTCTGCTATTGCATCGCCTACGGGTTCGTACGCAGGTTACTCTTACGCTATACCTGTAAATATTGCCAAGAAAATAGTGAACGATCTTATTCAGTTTGGCACAGTACAAAGAGCCTATCTTGGTATAAGCTATATGCCTGATGAAGCACCCGATTCACAAAAAGAAAAAGAAGGATATAAATCAGGATTGGGCGTATTTGTGAGAGAAGCAGCTAAAGATGGTGCAGCCGCAGCAGCAGGTATTAAGTCTGGCGATTATATTACTAAAGTAAATGATTTTCCTGTGACATCTGGCAACGAAATGGTTGAGCAGATTGCAAGGTTAAAACCAGGTGATAAGATTAACGTAACATACTTAAGAGATGGAAAAGAAAATAAAGCCAGCGTTACTTTAAAAAACAAGACTGGTACATACGACATAGTGAGAACCTCTGCTTTGGATGACTTTGGAGCCGACTTTGCAACGCTTGATAAAAAGAAAGCTACAGAATACGGGCAAAGTGGTGGTATTGTGGTTAAGAAAATTAATCCAAACGGTTTAATTGAAGCTCAAACCAGAATGCGTGACGGATTTGTTATACTTCGTGTAAATGAAAAACCTGTAAGCAATGTTGAAGAGTTGGCAAATGCCATTCAGCAAGGTGGTAATGACATCAAATTTGATGGATTCTATCCTGGATTTGAAGGACTGTATACTTACAACATAAGTAAAGAGCCACAATAAATATTGTTTGCAATACAAGTAAAGCCGGGCACTATTGTGTCCGGCTTTTTTTGTTATAGTTGTTATATTTTTCTTCGATTTGCTGAGATATATTCAGAAGGCAATACATCAAACTCTTTCTTAAAAAATTTTGCGAAATATTTAGGATTACTGAAACCAACTTCATAAGCAATTTCAGACACTGTCATTTGTGTTTTCTCCATTAACTGTGCTGCTCTTTTCATACGGAGTGTTCTAATAAAATCAAGCGGTGCTTTACCAGTAAGCGATAATAATTTTTTGTACAAAGCCACACGACTCATAAACAACGCTTTACTGAGATCTTCCACAGAAAATTCTGTTTCAGACATATTCTTTTCCACTACTTCTATTGCCTTAGCTATAAATTGTTCATCAACGGGTGTAGCGCTTATTTCGCTGGGATTAACTTCAATTTGCTTTTGAAATAACTTGCGCATAGCTTCCTGTTGCTGCATTACATTCTTTATACGCGATTGCAACATTTCAAAACTAAAAGGTTTGGTGATGTAATCATTAGCACCCGTATCAAATCCTTCGAGTTTTTGATTTTCTGCTGTGCGCGCAGTTAATAAAATCACCGGAATATGCGAAGTGAGCGCATCTTGTTTTATTTTCCGGCATAATACCAACCCATCCATATCAGGCATCATCACATCGCTGATAATGAGATCGGGCTGAAAACGTTGCGCCTTTTCCAAGCCTTCCAATCCATTGGCAGCCTGGTATACGGTATAGGTATTGCGGAGATTATCTTTTATATAGAACCTGATATCATCATTATCATCAATTACCAATATACTTCCTTTCTTTTTTGGCAAAAAAGTATCATTATTTTCTTGTTCACTATCGGCTTTATGCATCAATATTTCCGTTTCCTGCGGTAAAGATTCCTGCTGATGCATAACATATTCCTTTAAAGGCAGGGATACAATAAACGATGTTCCCTTACCGGGTGTGCTATCTACTGAAATATTACCACCGTGAAGCCTGATAAATTCTTTTGATATTGCCAACCCAATTCCACTACCCTGCTTAAGCATACTATCAGGTGTTTCGTGCTGAAAAAAGCGTTCAAATATTTTTTGTTTGCTTTCCGGCGGAATACCTATTCCATCATCACTCACATATATATCTACTATTTCAACATTATCTTCTACCTTTCTTTTTTTTACTGCGACTTCTATATTGCCAAATTCATTGGTAAACTTAAAAGCATTGGAAAGCAGGTTGAACATAATGCGTTCAATCTTATCAGGGTCGAACGACATTTCGATAACTTCATCTGTTGCGCTAAAAGTAAAATTGATGTTCTTTTTTTCTGCCAGGTCGGTAAAAGAAAGCGTTAGTTCTTTTACAAAACCCACTATATCGCCTATGGATGGGTATAACCGAAGTTCCTGCATTTCAAGCTTTCTAAAATCGAGCAACTGATTTACCAACGCCAGTAACCGCTTTGCGTTGCGGTATATCAATTGAAATTGTTTTTTTTCTCCTGCGTCCGCGACACTTTTCATCATTTTTTCTACCGGAGCCATAATGAGAGAGATCGGCGTTCTAAACTCATGGCTGACATTGGTGAAAAATTTTAACTTCAGCATATCCAGTTCGTGAATCCGTTCTGCTTCTTTTTTTTGCTGCGCTATCTGAAACCTGATATTAGCCCGATTGATTGTACGCTGCCTTGCTATAATCAATATACCGATACCGGTTAAAATGTAGAATATAAATGCTGGCGGGGTTTTCCAGAAAGGAGGAAGTACATTAATTTCAAGCGAGGCAATATTTGTCGCTTCTGCAGTGTAACTCCCAGGTGATTTTATTTTTAAAGTATATTTTCCCGGATCAATATTGGTATATGTAATGGTTCTTTGTCTGCCATCGGTTGTGAGCCATTCTTTACTAAAGCCCTCCAGCATATATTGAAACTTATCCTTTGAGGATACGCCAGCACCCGGTGCGGCAAACGTAACAGAAAATACATTCTGATTATATTTTAATGTAATAGACTTTGCTTCAGGTATTGCTTCCTGCAAAATAATCTGTCCATTTAATTGCTGCCCTGGTTGAATATTTTCATTAAAAACCTGCAGATGAGTAAATACTATACCTGGAGACTTTGGCGATGTTAAAAATTTCTCCGGCGAAAAAATATTAAATCCATATGGCCCTCCAAAAATCAATTCGCCTGATTTTGTTTTAAGTGCGGACTTATCGTTAAAA
Source organism: Agriterribacter sp. (assembly GCA_044223805.1). Lineage (GTDB taxonomy): Bacteria > Bacteroidota > Bacteroidia > Chitinophagales > Chitinophagaceae > Agriterribacter. Next base: position 767 of record JBGALP010000275.1, on the reverse strand, counting down.
TCTCTCCCCTGCAACCCGTTTGATTCATCGTAATTAACGCAATGCAGGGTTATTTTATCACTGCCATCTATATGCACTATCACATTACTTAATCCATTGGGCGTACTTACCCAAAGTGTATGCCTGCTATCTTCAAGAATAGTAAGAATAGTATTGTCTGCAAGTCCATCTGTTGTTCTGAAAACAGAAAATGTTTTTCCATCTTTATTCATCACATTCAAGCCTTCACGCGTGCCCACCCATATCAATCCCCGGCTGTCTTCCAAAAGAGATATGACATTATTATTGCTTAAAGAATTATTGGCATTATCATCGTGACCAAGATAGCTGAACTTTCCTGTTTTTTTATTCAATATATCAATACCGTAAGATGTTCCAAACCATATATTATTTTGTTTATCTTCTATTATTGATGAGATATAATTAGAGTGCATAGAGCGATTATCTTCTACACGATAATGCTTAAAAGTTTTTTTATCCGGGTCAAAGAGATTAAGCCCGCCTGTAAGTGTTCCTATCCACAAATTATTATCGCTATCTTCAAATATTTCCCATATGCTGTCATCAGAGATAATATTTGTATCGGCGATATTCCTGCTGAAATGAGTAAAGTTTTTGCCATCATAACAATTCAACCCGCCAAAATAAGTACCAATCCATAATTTGTTTTGATGATCAAGGCACAAGCCTACAATAATATCACTGCTGATACTGTTAGCATCGTTTGGATTATGCCGGAACGATTTGTATCTGTTTGACTTTCTATC
>JBGALP010000274.1:0-6154 GCA_044223805.1 Agriterribacter sp. | reverse complement strand
GGCTGTAATTATTGAAATACTTTCTCCGTCTACCAAAAACTATGACCGTGGTGAAAAGTTTAAACTATACCGCGATATACCTACGCTGAAAGAATATATACTGGTAGATTCTGAAAGTATGCATATTGAAATATTCAGGCTGAACGAAGCAAAACATTGGGAGCTGGAAGAATATAATTCCACGGAACAAGCGCTTTATATAAAAACGATTAATGAAAATATTTCAATAGCCGATATGTATGAAGGAGTGAAGTTGGATAAAATATAACCTTTTGCTTCATGCGTCACGAAGCTTTCTAGCACTTTTACAAAAATTTCCCCGTATAACTCTGTTTCACTTTCTTCAAATCCAGTGGTACGCCTGCAAAAACCAGCGTTCCCCCTTCATCACCAGCCTCTGGCCCTAGATCGATTACCCAATCTGCGCTTTTAATAACATCTGTATTGTGCTCAATTACCCAAATAGAATGTCCTTGATCAATCAAGGCATTGAACGAAGTGAGTAACTTATTAATATCATGAAAATGAAGACCTGTAGTAGGTTCATCGAAAATGAAAAGGATATTGCCTTGCGCTTTTCCTTTACCCAGAAAAGAAGCCAATTTCACCCTCTGGGCTTCTCCACCTGATAAGGTATCGCTGGACTGACCAAGCTTTATATATCCCAATCCTACATCGGCCAGCGGTTTCAGTTTGGTCAATATATCTTTTTCATCTTTAAAGAAATCTAAGGCTTCGTCTACACTCATTTCAAGCACATCAAAAATATTTTTTTCCTTATAAGTCACTTGCAGCACTTCTTCCTTAAACCTTTTACCGCCACAAACTTCGCACGTGAGATGTACATCGGCCAAAAACTGCATTTCAACAATCTGCTCACCTTCTCCTTTACAGGTATCACAACGTCCCCCTTCAACATTAAATGAAAAATGTTTGGGTTGAAAACCGTTTATTTTACTCAATGGTTGCTTTGCATACAGATCTCTTATCTCATCATATGCTTTAATATAAGTAACTGGGTTACTTCGGGATGATTTGCCTATCGGGTTCTGATCTACCAATTCTATTTGTGTAATATGATCTATATCGCCGGTAATGTTTTTATGCATACCTATCTTATCAATAAACTCACCTTTCATCTTTTTAAGTGCGGGGTAAACAATCTGTTTTACCAATGTGGTTTTACCACTGCCGCTCACACCACATACTACGCATAAAACATTCAATGGAAATTCAACATTAATATTCTTTAAATTGTTTTGTCTTGCTCCTTCAACAGTAATAGATCTTTTCCATTTGCGGACAGTTGCCGGTGTTTCTATCTTTAATGTACCATTCAAATATTTCCCGGTAAGACTTTTGTTATTATGAATAATATCGTCATAGTTACCTTCGGCTATTACTTCCCCCCCCAGGTGGCTGGCAAGCGGCCCCATGTCAATAATATAGTCGGCTTCACGCATCATCATTTCATCATGCTCCACCACTACAACAGTATTGTTCAAATCTCTCAACTCTTTTAATACTTTTATAAGTCTTGCCGTATCTCTTGAGTGTAATCCAATAGAAGGTTCATCCAATATATATAAGGAGTTGGTAAGATTGCTTCCGAGATTGCGTGTAAGTTGTATACGCTGACTTTCTCCTCCACTGAGAGTGTTTGCCAAACGATTCAGGCTAAGATACCCGAGTCCTACATCCTGCAATACCTGCAGCCGTTGTTTTATTTCTATTAAGATACGTTTGGTAACCTGTTTATCGTAATCACTCAATTCCAATTCATCGAACCATTTTTTCAGATCTTTTACCTGCCATTCGCATAATTCGCCAATATGCTTTCCGCTAACTTTTACGTATAGGGCTTCTTTGCGTAAGCGGTAGCCTCCACACTCAGGGCACATGGTTCTTCCGCGGTAACGCGATAATAATACCCTGTATTGAACTTTATACAAATTCTGTTCAACCTCTTTAAAAAAAGCATTTATGCCATCGGCATAACTATTCCCTTTCCACAAAACATCATATTGTTCTTTAGTTAAGTCAATAATCGGTTTATGTATGGGGAAATTGAAGTTTTTAGCAGCTCTTACAAACTGGTTTTTCCATTCACCAAGCTTTTCGCCTTTCCATGGGGCAACCGCACCTTCGTATACACTTAACCGTGGGTCGGGAATTACAAGATTGGAATCAATACCAAGTACCTGCGAAAAGCCTTCGCAAACGGGGCAGGCGCCATAAGGGTTATTAAAAGAAAAAAGATTAGGAACGGGTTCTTCAAATTTTATCCCGTCTTTTTCAAACTTATTTGAAAAATGTAATTGTGTGGTTTCATTAATCTCAAGCAGCATCTCTCCTTCTCCTTCAAAAAAAGCAGTACCTATGGAATCGCCCAACCGGTGAAGATCATCTTCATCAAAGTCTTTTACAACAATTCTATCAACAAGAATATATATGTTCATTGATGATTGACCGGAAAATTTCTTTTTCAAATCCGCATCCTTCACCTCTAAAGCATCTTCAATGCGAAGTATTTCTCCCGGTTTACCAGTGTTGGTAATATATAATCTTGAAAATCCTTTTTGCAGCAGAATATTCAACTCCTCTCTGATGTTTCTTTTACCACGCAATGCAAAAGCTGAAAGAATGAGTACTTTATCGCCATGTTTTTGTTTCGACATAGCATTTATTACATCCTGAACATCATCTTTTTTTACTTCTTCACCACTCACGGGAGAAATAGTTTTTCCCGCACGTGCGTATAACAGGCGTAGATAGTCATACACTTCTGTCATGCTACCAACTGTAGAACGTGGTGTGCGGGTAATAACTTTTTGTTCTATAGCAATTGCCGGGCAAAGTCCTTTTATAAAATCAACGTCCGGCTTATCCATCCTATTGAGAAACTGCCTTGCGTAAGCACTCAGGCTTTCTGCATATCTTCTTTGTCCTTCTGCAAATAAAGTATCAATAGTAAGTGATGATTTCCCGGATCCTGAAACGCCGGTGACCACTATAAATTTATTACGTGGTATTTCAACCGTTACATTTTTAAGATTATGTACCCTTGCACCCTTAATCAATATCGCGTTATCATTACTGTTATGCTGAACAGGAGATGATTTTCTTTTAGAAGTAGTTGTTGCTGCCATAAGAAGAACCGCGAAATTAATACTAAATTGTTTAGTTTACCACATGTCAATCAAATAACAGCATGTTGTAGTAACAGATTATTGTATTGTGTAGTATTTATTTAATATTTTGCCAATTATCGAAGATTTTCAAATGTTAATCGAAAATTATTTAACAAAAGTTTGGTCGTACCAAAAAAAGCTCTACTTTAGCAGTCCCAATATCATACGAAAGAAACTAGAGCTTAAATCATTACCGCCTATTTGGTATTAACTTCTACTTCTGAAATATGACTATTGGGAATATCAAAATCCCAACCATTAAAAACCGTAGAAGTTTATGAATTCCCTAACCAACCTTCCTGATCAGCAATTGATCAATCTCTTTATGAGTGGAGATGCGTCCGCTCTTGAAATCCTAATTGTTCGTCACAAAGACAAGATTTACACTTCCATTTTCTTACTTGTTAAAGACAAGTATCTTGCGGAAGACATTTTCCAGGATGTTTTTATCAGGGTTATTGACACTATCCGTAGTGGTAGGTACACTGAGGAAGGCAAATTTCTACCATGGGCTATGCGTATTGCTCACAACCTTTGCGTAGATCATTTCCGCAAAGTAAAACGCACACCTACTATTAAAACAGGTGATGATCGCGACATTTTTGAAGTGATCAATTTCTCAGAAGATGGTGTTGACCGCCGCATGATGCAGCGTCAAAGCCACGATCGCGTTCGCGAAATGCTTGATCGTCTGCCTGAAGATCAACGTGAAGTGATCATTTTGAGACACTATGCTGAGTTAAGCTTTAAGGAAATCGCAACGTTAACGGATTGCAGCATCAACACTGCATTAGGACGTATGCGTTATGGTTTAATTAACCTGCGTAAGATGATGCAGGAAAAACAAATTGCATTATAAAAAATTCTACTTATTGTAAAGGGGTTGTATATGCTACAACCCCTTTTTTATTTTATTACTTTTTTATTCGTTGCTGTCTGTCAATTAACCACCTATATCAATTTTAAAATCTACTTCAGAAGGTGGAAGGCACTGCTTATCGTCACACACCATGAACTCCACTTTTCCACCCACATTGGTTTTTACTTTCGACTTTAATTGAACGGTTTGTACAAAGTCTACCATTTTCTCGTAATAGCTTACGTCTCCTTTCCATACTTCCTCATGCTTTTTAATCACCTTTCCAACTTCTTTTACTTTCCCATTATAAGTGATCAATGGATTTTTGGTAAAAGTAAACGCCGTTGCTACCGGGCCTTCGCTACCTACGTTTTGTGCATACATGTGATAACGACCGTCAATCATCGCCGAAAAATGAACCTCATATGTTTTATCGCTGATCTTTTTTGAGGTAAAATTCCATTTCACCATTTTGGCTGAACCCTGTTGCGCAAAAACAGTAGAATACACACTGAACAGAATAATCGTCAAACTAAATATCCTTTTCATTACTGTAAAATTTATACACGATTATAACGAAATAACGGCTTTGGTTATTAATGATAACCCTTAAACTTTTGTCAAAATCTATAATGCTATAGCTCTTTCCAAAACAAATAAATTGTGCAAAACCTTTTTCCCATCAATGTTACCCAATGCAGCATTACAGGCACGCTCGGGATGTGGCATCATACCAAACACATTTCCACCGGCATTAGAAATACCAGCTATGTTTCTTAAACTACCATTAGGGTTTGCCGCCGCGGTAATTTCTCCTTCTGCATTACAATACCTGTAAATAACCTGTCCATTAGCTTCAAGATTATCCAGCGTTTTATCATCAGCATAAAATCTTCCTTCGCCATGCGCAACAGGAATTTTTACTACCACATCATCAGCGCCTTTCATATATATGTTCTTACAAACAAACTTCATGTTCTCGTTACGCAACAAAACGCCGGGAAGTAAACCTGCCTCACACAAAATCTGGAACCCATTGCAAACCCCCAACACTTTTCCGCCATTTTTGGCAAACGAAACCACACTTTGCATCATTGGACTAAACCTGGCTATTGCGCCGCAACGGAGATAATCGCCATACGAAAAACCACCCGGCAACACTATGCAATCATCTGTACTAAACATACTGATGTCTTTATCCTTATGCCAAAGCTCAATTACCTCATATCCGAGATCTTCGCTTAACGCATTGATCATATCTGCATCGCAATTGGAGCCTGGAAAAACAACTACGCCAAATTTCATATTAGTGTTTATGCCCGTAAAGGTAGGTTGTTCATGGGAATTTGACAATGTACATAATGAATTAAACCGGAATAAAAAACAGGACTTTTCCTTGGCTTTTTAGAAAATAGCGGTATTTGGGATAGACTGTTGTAAAATGCAAAAGATATTAATAGCTTTAGTTAAAACATATACAATGCCTAAAAAAATTAACCTTGTTGGCGGTAACACCGGAATACAGGTGCCAGTAAGCGAATTAACAAGACAAATTAATAGATATAGAGATGAGAGACATAAGCACATTATCCAACACATAACAACAGACTCTCGCGCTGTTTGGTTAGACAGACAAATTCTTGAGAATTTTTTTTCAAACAATTCTTCGGCTTCTGGGGTTAGAATTTACTTTGGCGTAATAGAAGATACAAAAGTTGATGAAACTGATCAAGAACCATGGCATTATCAAGGGGCACATAACTTGATTTTCGTTCCTACCCAAAAAACAGGGGATCAAAATGAGGACCAACTTTCTGATGATGATTGGGTAATTGTTGTTGAAAATATTCCATTTAACAAAATTGTAGATGGGCAATCAAAAGCTGCTATTTGCCCGCCACCTACTAAACCATGTGGCGGAAATAGAATACCATACTAGCAACAAAAATAAAAGTATGTGAATTGAACGTCATGAGTTTGCCCGCATATTTTTATATCACAATCATCTATATAGTGCTATGGTTTTTTTTAAAAAACCATAGCACTGAAAAGATTGTAAATCTGATTGGATATTACGCCCTAGTATTTATAACACAGGAAATTT
>JBGALP010000273.1:0-6284 GCA_044223805.1 Agriterribacter sp. | reverse complement strand
CTCGGGAGTAATAAAAAAAGTTTTCTTTGCAAGGTATTGTGCCTTATTGAGACTCCAGAAGGGTTTTGCGTCATTTCCACTACGGTCAATTTTAAGATTTATACAGCCATAATTCCAATCGCTCAGATTTTTTATTTTTCCAATAATTTTTTGAGGCTTGGAGTTATCATAAAAAAACACTTCTCCATAAGGTCCCAGGTATTCGGTTGATGAGGTACATACCATAGTTTGAATGGGGTTGCCAGGATCAGGGTAATCCAGTTTTATAATTGGTTTTACGCCATACGCATAATATGCTACCGAAGAAAAATTTTGATCACAGCCGGTAACCGCACCATACATCATATCACCAATTGCTTCCTGTTCTCCGTTAGAATAGGCATGCACAACATCATAACCATTTCCATAAACAGCGCCATTATCAGTGCAAATTTCTATCAATATATTATCTACTCCATTCCATATAAAAGGCGAGCTGAATTTAAAAGTATTCCATCCATTTACTGTAATATAGTTGGCTGACGTTAGCACAAGGTTGCCTCCTGATATAGTATTGATTTGTCCGTTATGCACAAGATTACTGAAAGAAGTATGCGCTAATTTGAAATGGAGGTTTTTAAAAGAACCGGTTGTTTGTTTTTCTATAAAAAACGAAATGGCTTTAATAGGTCCTGCGGTTACTCCTGTGGCTTTTATTTCATCTGCCAGGTAAAGTAATTGCATTTTTTGATAGTGCACGCTGGCGTCGAACAGCCTGGCATTGCTTATATTTTCATTATACACTCCTAATTGTACTGAAGCCGGGTTTCCCGGAGCAACGGGTTCAGTATTATTTGGAAGAGCAGTAACAGTCATAACAGGAATGGCTGTGCCTTTTACCGCGTTACCGCCATTACTGTTAACGGTAAAATTCAATATAAGCTTACTGGATACCGGCGCATTATAATTATTATATACCCTCAAAGTAAAAGATTGATTGGCGTAAGATCCTACAGGGAAAGTAACCCCGTTCCCATTAGGAAAACTGAAGTCAGCATTTTCTTTAGCCGTTGAAGCAGGATCAACCCCTATTGCTACATAAGTAGTTGCAGAAGGCGTATTGGCAATAGTTACATTCAACGAATAGTCGGTATACTTTCTGCACCCGACAGTGGTAGTAGTTGCGCGCGCTAAAGCTATGTCCTCTCTTTCAAAATTGATTTTGGGAATACAGCCTCCTGCTCCATAGGTTGGGTTAGCAGCAGCAGATCTGGTAAGTGTTAAGCGCTCTTCTAGTAACATACATGCCTGTACACGATCTCTTTGTCCGGGGGTAAAGAGCGTATTACATACAGTATAATTCATGAAATTATTTTCGGTTCTTATAGAAAATGGCAGGTTTCCATTGCATTTATTTTGACCAGTGCGACAACTGAAGTCAATTACATCATCACTGCTGATGTTATAGGATATAGGATCTGTATCGTCTACCATATCCCCATCTCCAACTGGACATACGTCTTTATTAAAGGAACCTTCAAACGGATGATACAGATAAAACGCGTGTCCCATTTCGTGCACCAATGTTTTTGAACCGGCTTTCATTTGGGTAGCCAACATCACAGTGCCATCTACGTTACTGGAAGTAGGTAAATAAGCATAGCCGGCAATAAAAGCACCTATTGAACCATCCTGTCCGTTTATTTTATGTACGACATAAATGTTGTAGTAATCCGCTTTATTCCACATAATGGGATTCTTCAAAGCCAGATCTTTACTTATTTCTGTATTGCTTGCTCCATTAGCTATGTAATCCGCATTCGAAGACATATCAATTCTGTCAATACCAGTTGTGGGATTGCATTGAGGATCACGTTTGGCTAATACAAAACGAAGCCCCATATCCCCGGCTCCGCCATCTTCTTCCTGTGTAAGTATGGGGGCGGTACCACTGTAAACGTCATTGAGATAATTAATGGCATCCATTATTTGTTCATCGCTGGGATTATATATTGTTCCCACAGGTTCTCCGGTATGCAACACGTGAACAACTACAGGAATAGTGTAACTATTAATTACTCTTTTTTGTAGCGGTGTTTTGCTTTTTCTCTCTTGTATAAATGAACGTAATTTCTGTTCGCTCGCAGCCAACCGGAATTTAAAAGAAGGGTCATTTTTTTGAAAGGAATGATTAGCCTGATCAAAGCCGCAAACAGCCTGTGCATATATGCCAGCCTGCAATGCCATTATTGCAAACAATACACAAACGGCAAGCTTACAGGTAAATCGCTGAAAGCTTAACTGAAATAAATAATAAGGGATGCATTTCCCCATTCTTTTGCGTTTAATACAAACAATAATGAATACAATAATTAATTGTATCGGAATTAATTACGGCTTATAGAGCGATGCTGTGAAGGTCTTCTCAAGGAAAATGTGCGTGGATTAGAAGAGAGATATTTGGATTTTTTATCCCTCAAGGGGCTACCACACAAAGATAAGTTTTGAGTAAATGCAACGCTTGGTTAAGCTTGAATATTTTTTCTGCTTAACAGATCTTAAAACAACGAGTTATCAGGCAGGTAGAGGAATACTATTATCTATTCAGCCAGGTTTTAAAAACTTCTTACTAGGTTTCTCTTATACACAATAAGAAATTGTTGTTACCAGGCAAGGTCGGTCCAAGGATCAATCTCACTTCTGTCATATCAGGATCCGGTAAAACGGTGTATTTAACTGCACCGAGGGAGGTAGCCGGGAATTGTATCAGGCTTGCCTTGACAGAATCAGCTTTGCCTTTTTTACATCAGATCTTAAATAAACCTTAATGGTATCTGATGCGGTAAGCACAAATACCTTTTTGGCATTACCGGATTACGGCGATAATGACCAGGTAAAACGTATTTTGCTATTGCGACAAAAATTGTGTTTGTTAAGTATCGTTAGCCATACACTTATACAGGTAAGCATCTAACCAACCTTTATTAATTGGGTGCTGGCATAAAGCGTAAAAGCGAAAACTACATGGGCTATAAATATAAATAACAGGTATGGTTTGCGTTCAACAGTTTGATCAGGTGCCGGATGCAGCGCAAAAAAAGTGGCCCACCCTGCAACACCGGCTGCCCCATATATACATCCAATCACAAACGCAATTATTAAATCCTGATTAGTGTAAATGTTTAAAAACCCGGCCAGAAACGGATATGCAATGCCAAAATACATACCAATCATATAATGAAGAACCCATCCGACGAATAACTGTTTGCGCGAGGCAACCCCAAGCGGTTTATGGCTTTTCAATGAGAATAGCATTTTAGACAATATTTTTACAACATACATATTTTTATTTATAACACCGGAAGCCAAATACATAAAGCCTGTCATAAACATTGTTGCAATGACTGAACAAATTATATAAATTAAGGTGGTTTGGCTCATATAAAAAGGTGGTTCTGTTCAATAATTATTAGAAAAGCATAGGCTCGACTTAACTAAGGTTTTTCTAACTCATCCATGGTCTCACATTAGCTGGCAGCCTGACATTTATTCCATAACTAATGTTTACAAAGTAACACAATGGATTATTTAAGGTTGTTGTTATTAATGCGAAAGTCTTCTATGAAATTTTCCTGCTGGCGGTTTACATTGTGAAGGATTAGTCTGTCTATGCCAAGTGCCATATATTCAGTAATTACACTGTGAAGATGATTCCAGTCAGTATATACAGGAATTGTTCTTATTACGTCTTCTTTGCTAACCCGCCTGGCGTCCTTATCAAACTGTTCCACAGCATAATAATCTGCCAGTTTTTCAATTGAAAGTAGGTTTGATCGCCATTGATCGTACGCTCCTTCAATGGCATCATGTTCATTTCTTGCGTAGGAGAAAGCAAATTGTAAATAGATCGGTTTATCTTTTCCACCCTGCGCCCGAAAAAGTTCGATCTTTTTTGCGATTGCCGATATGTCTCCTGCAGTAGTAAGCAATCCATCTGCCCAATCTGCGCACCAGGCTGCAGTTTTTTCAGATATTGCAGCGCATAACAATAATGGTTGCTGCTGTGGAAGGGTAAACAATTTTGCCTGTCTTACATTAACATGACCTTCGAAGTTTACAGTATGTCCGTCTAACAATTGTTTAATAATATGGAAACATTCCATTAGTCGCTCATTGCGAATTTCTTTTGAAGGCCAGCCATCCCCGGTAATTGATTCATTGATTGCCTCTCCACTACCAAGTTCTATATTAAATCTTCCTGGAAACATTTCACTTAAAGTTGCTATTGCCTGAGCAACGATAGCAGGATGTAATCTTTGTCCTGGCGCGCAAACCATACTAAAAGGTATATTGGTCACCTGCATTGTTGCAGCGATCCAGGAAAACGTAAAACCGCTCTGGCCTTGCCTGACACTCCAGGGGTGAAAATGATCTGACGAATGAATGCCATCAAAACCCGCTGCTTCTGCAAGTTGTACCAGCTTCAGCAAATGAGATGGTGAGAACTGCTCGTGAGATGCGTGATAACAGATAAGCGCCATATTAATATTCATTAAAGTCTTTAAATACCCATACAGATATACTACCCGGGTCAACACTGAAAACTCCTTCGCCCTTTTCATTTAATACTACCTGGTACTGCTGCTGGCCGGTTACGCAGACAATAGTTTTTGCAGCATGCTTTTCCCCAAGGCTCATTTGCAGCTCGCCTGCGTCTGCGTTAGACAATACAACAGCACAACCGCTGTTGGGAATTTCGTCTATCCCTTCCCGTGTCCAGCCGATGATATTGGGGCTATCAAAATAATCTCTCTGCGTACCATAAGCCATTCCTGTTCTAACCTTCATTAGTATTCCAAGCGCATTTGTTGGAGTTATATTAATCTCAAACTCCTGGCCATTTTTATTGTCTGAATAAGAGGCGCCATATAGGGCTGTATAAAAAACGCAAGGAATACCCTGCTCCCTAAGCAACACAATAGCGTACGCATGTGGTTTAAACCATTCTTCCACCCAGGATTCGAGTGATTGCAATGGTTGGGTATCATGATTATCTACAAAAGTGATAGCCAGATGTGGCTTTGACTTAACTAATGTGGCATCAAATATTTGACGCAGGTCAAAATCGCCGCCTTGTTTCGAAGCTTTATGAAAATTAAAATGAAGCGGTACATCAAAAAGCTGAATCATTTCACCTGTAGCTTCAATATACCTTAGCAGCGGGTCAACATTTGATTTCCAGTATTCACCTATACAAAAGAAATCTTTTTTAAATGTTTGTTTCAGATAGCCTAACCATTCAGGAAAGAAATCAGTGTTGATATGCTTCACCGCATCAAGGCGAAACCCATCTACTCCTGTGGTTTCCACGTACCATTTTCCCCAATATTTTAATTCTTCACGTACAGCATGATTTCGAAATTCAATATCACATCCCATCAGGTAATCATAATTACCATTTTCATCTTCCATCACATCTTCCCACTCCCCATTACCGTATTCATTATGGATTAAATGTATTTTATCGTCCGCACAAAATCCGGTAAAGCTGTGCCAATCCCAGATGTACTGAGAGTATTTTCCTTTTCTACCGGGGAAGGTAAAACGGGTATCTGCTTCTACATCTATCTTTTCGGAAACCTTATCGTTGCGGTCGTCATCTTTAACTTCCTGTACCGGAACAATTTCTTTTTCGTCCGCGCCGATTTTATGGTTAAGCACAATGTCTGCCAGCACATCCATTTTTTTATCGTGCAGTGCTTTTATACAATCCATGTACTCTTGCTTGGTACCATACTTAGTCCGGATAGTTTCTTTTTGATCAAATTCACCGAGATCAAACAGATCGTAAACAGCATAACCTGCCTCAGTAGCGCCAAAGGCAGATTTATATGCCGGCGGCAGCCATACATGTGTCACACCAAGATCTGAAAGCTCTTGTGCTTTATCCGCTACATGATTCCATAAATTATTATCAGATGAAAAGTACCAATGAAAAAACTGGAAAATAGTTGTATTCATAACTGTTTTGGTCTATAACTTTATATTATTTGAGCATAAAAGAAATATCAAAGCCTGTGCCTTATTGGAAAATTGGCGGCGAGAAGAATTTTGAAACACAAAATAATGATGATGATGGTGCAATACTTCTTATTTAGAGCACTTTTACTCAAAATACGTTACTGTCTATGCATTGCCGATTAGTATATAAGTGGAAATCATTTCACATTGCTACGATGCAATTGCGCTACATGGGGGTGAAATTTGCAATAAATGGGAAATATGGAAGGGTTAAATTTAAATTG
>JBGALP010000272.1:0-6588 GCA_044223805.1 Agriterribacter sp. | reverse complement strand
GCACACCTTTTATCAATGTAGCCATTAATGTGGCCTGTGGGGCAGCATAGGTAGTTTGCCCAATGGCATGATGAATGCCCTGACTCAGCATTTCCGGTGTGGGCGTATCTAGCACTTTTATAGTTAATCCAATAGCCAACGATGAAACAATAGCGCCTATAAATAATGCTATCTGCTGATATCGTGGTGTGGCGCCCACAATAAAACCGGTTTTTAAGTCCTGAGAGGTTGCTCCTGCATTAGCTGCGGCTATGCAGATCATCCCTCCCACTACCAATACCATGGGTTCGTACATTTTACCAGTCCAGCCTGCAGCGATGAATATTAAGCAGGTGCCTAATATCGTAGCGATGGTCATACCAGATATAGGATTGTTTGAGGTTCCGATCAATCCAACAATACGTGAAGATACCGTTACAAATAAAGCACCAAATACAACAACCAGCAGCCCTACAAACAAACGGCTGAAAAAATTATTGCCGGGGATAAAGGGAAGTATAGATACAATCAGAATTAGCGCGAGACTACCAATACCCACTACTTTAAAACTGAGGTCTTTTTCAGTGCGTAGTTCTGTTTGCTCTTCAGGTGCGCTTTTCTTGTTTAAAGATCCAAGGCTACCTTTAAGCGAGGAAATAATAGTAGGCAGTGTTTTAAGCAGTGTTATAAAACCTCCTGCTGCTACTGCACCGGCGCCAATTTGCCGTATATAAGCCCAGTAAATTGCAGTAGAAAAATCTGCGAAAGTCTGCGTGTCGGGATTCCAACCACCTCTACCACCCGCCTGTGTTATATCTTTTAATAAACCGAGCTTTACCAATTGCCCGGCAATGGTTTCAGGCTGCACCAGGGTTGCTAATAAGGGAACCAAAGCAAAAGAGGCGAGAACGCTTCCTGCCACCAATACACCTCCTATTTTTGGTCCGATTATATAACCAACACCCAGGTACTCTGGTGTAATTTCCCCGCTGATTTTTGCAGAGGGCAAAAACTTATTTACCTGCTTTGTCATGAATGCAGGCGTTTCTGCAATTACATGAAATATTTTTTGCAGCATGGCATACAGCAATGCAAAACCCAATCCCCGAAATGCAGTTTTAGCTACATCTCCGCCTTTCTCTCCGCTTTCAGTACTGAAGCACAAGCAGTGCCTTCAGGATAGGGAAGTGCATCATGCTCTTTAACGATCAGCGGTTTGCGCAGTGGGATCATCATTAATGTGCCCAACATGCCACCAAGAATTGCCAGTGTTAGTATAGTCAGATAATTAAAATAATCTTCATTGGCTTTGTCACTCAAAAACAAAATCCAGGTAAAGTAAACACAACACCTGCGGCTATGCTTTCGCCCGCCGAACCTGTGGTTTGTATAATGTTATTTTCAAGAATGGTTGTTTTTAAAAAAAGTTTACTGAGTGTAATAGCCATCACAGCAATAGGTATAGATGCAGATACGGTGAGCCCTGCTTTTAATGCGAGATATACTGTTGCCGCGCCGAAGATGATACCAAAGACAGCGCCTGTAATAACGGCCTTAATAGTGAATTCGGCCATTTTGGTTTCCGGAGCTATAAAAGGCTGAAACTTTTTTTCAGACATAGGTTTGTGATTTACAGGAAGGAAGATAAGAAAATTACACAACCCATTTTCTGAAAGCAGGGAAATAATTCATTGACTCAAGTATTCCTCCTGCTCCTTCTTGTATTGCATTATAGAGATGTTGTTGGTTTGCGGTTGATTCCATTAATCCAGGCTCAGCATTTCCAACTATTACGCCATTATAACCGGTTGTAAAAAGCGAAAGATCATTAAATGTATCACCGGCAACCAATACATTTGTTCCGGGGTAATTAATAAGTTCAATGTATGCTTTTAATGTGCTTCCTTTATTCACAGCTTTTGGTAACACATCTGCGAATCTTCCGGCAGAAAAAATAATATCGCAATTCAACGCTTGTACATATTGTTTTAAAGAAGTAATATCTGTGTCATCATTAAAAAAGAAAGAGCATCTTCTTTCCTGTGGCACATCCTGCGGTATCAAACTCTTAAAATGTTTCAGGTGTGAAATAATTACATCACGTCCCGGCCATTTTTTTTCAATATCATTTTGTAATGGTTCTATTGCTTCATGCGTATACCCATTGATGATGGTAGCGCCCACATCGCAAATAATACAATCTGGCTGCGGCACCGGTGGATCGCTGGTGAATAATGGTAGTATACTGTGAAATCCTCTGCCCGATACAAAAACGAGTTTTATATCCGGATGGCTTTGGATGATATGGTAAAGTTTTTCCCGTTTGTCTGTAGTTCCACCCAAAAAAGTTCCATCTAAATCTGTAGCCAGTAACATATATTCCGTTATTTGTTATATTAGTACAGGAAGCAAAGATCATTCTGAAAATGGTAATTGCCTCTTAAAATGGCCATAAAAACTTACAATTGGTAATTGTTAGTGTAGCCCGGGTATAGCTTTTAGCGTGTGTTTATACCAAAAGTCATCTTAGCTCGTTTGATATATATTAAGATGGTTTATAAAACATATAACTGAACTGTAGTATGAAAAAAGTTATCTTTTGTGCAGCATGTTGCCTGTTAGTGATGTCGTATATAAGCGCATGCTCGCCAAAATACGGATGTCCTGCTGATGGCAGAAGTGTTGGCGCTGAAAGAGTACTTAGCGGCGAAAAAGCGCCAAAGGCGAAATCTTTTAAGAATTAGTAACCCTAAATACAAAGATTATGAACCTTACCCTTCGTAATGATTATGGCTGCACAGAAGCTGTAATTGATGAAAACTGCGGTTTTGACAGATTTTACGGCGTTGCCGGTTTGTTAACCGATAAACTGAATGTCAATTTCACCAACAAGATTGATGATTCAAATACTTCATACTGGGATTTTATCTTTAACGGTCATAAGCTTACCCTGCATTATAATGTATACAATGGTGTTTCAATTCTTCCTGTGCGGTCTAAAGGTGCCATACCCGAGGATAATGAAGCCGTGAAAGCATTGGCAAAAGTACTCGAAGATCATCTGCAGTAAACCAGGCGTAAGATTAATTTATTGCTTCACGTTTTTTATTGTTGTTTCGTTTGCTGCTAATTGATTTTAATTTCAAAAATCCTGGGCCACATTTTCCCTGTTATATATATGCTTTTAGTTTCAGCCTTATAGGCGATGCCATTCATTTCGAGTGCTTTTGGATATTCATCCTTAGCCTTTTTTGCAAGGGCGTTTAAATCAAGTTTGCCAACAACTGCGCCATTTTCCGGGTTTATTTTTACAATGTAGTTTGTGCCATATACATTAGCAAACAGCCAGCCATCTATATATTCCAGTTCATTTAAGTTTACAATATAATTTCCATTATCAGTAACCGGTATAACTTTAAATGCCTTGTATGTTTTGGGATCCATGTAGGTAATATTACTTGTCCCATCAGTCATAATCAGGCTTTGTCCATCAGTAGTTAATCCCCATCCCTCTTGGTTATAAAAATTGAACTCACCCATTTTTTTCATAGTATGCAGATTGTAAACAAATCCTTTCCTGTTTTTATAAGTGAGTTGAAAAAGACTATCACCAATTATGGCTATGCCTTCTCCAAAAAAAACCTTCCTGTCTATTTCATGCTTTTGTTGCACTTTACCACTTGCGGTGTCTACTACACCAAAATAACTTTTAGTTTGCGGTAGTTCGTCTGGCGAGCCGGTACTTTCATATAGCTTTCCTTTATGCCAGCATAAACCTTCTGTAAAGGCAACCGTATCGTGAGGCAATGTTTTTATAAGTGTATAAGGAATGAAATTAGTATTACGCTGAGGTATATCTGTTGTAGTATTGTTATCCGATCTTTTATCATTATCCGTACATGACGAAAGAGACAAAGCGCCTGATAAAAGAAAGATGATAATAATATTATTGCGCGGCATAACAACTACTTTAACTAATTACCGGTACTCCTTATCATTAATAGACTCTAAGATTTTGTAATAGCTGATATATCTTTCCATATTTATTTCTTCTGCTTCAACAGCGGCTTTTATGGCACAACCAGGTTCGTTAATGTGCAGGCAATTGTTAAACTGGCAATCATTAAGCAAAGCGCGCATTTCAAGGAAATAATGAGAAAGTTCCTGGCGGGAAATATCAACCAATCCAAATTCTCTAATACCAGGTGTATCAATAATTCTTCCACCGGCGGGAAGATCATACATTTCTGCAAATGTGGTAGTATGTAAGCCTTTGCCACTCCAACCGCTTACCTCCTGTGTTTTTAAACTGAATGATGGTATAAGTGCATTAATGAAAGATGACTTACCTACACCGGAATGCCCGCTTATAAGCGAAGTTTTATTTTGGATGATGGTATTGACTTCGTCTAAGCCTTGCCGTTTTTCAATGCTCATTAATATAGTGGAGTACCCTATAGCTTCATACATTTCTTTCCACGCCTCAAACTGCATCAATTCTTTTTCTCTGTAAATGTCTGATTTGTTAAACAGCAATATCGCTGGTATATGATAGGCTTCAGCAGCAACTAAAAAGCGATCAATAAAACCTTGCGAGGTGCGTGGTTCACGAAGTGTGCAAACCAGCAAAGTCTGATCCATATTAGCGGCAATAATATGATGCTGGTGTTTATTGGCGGGAGACTGCCTGTTGATGTAATTTCTACGATCGGCAATATGCGTAATAATCACGCTTTCCCCACTCATGTCTTCCTGTTCTATTTCTATTTCATCGCCTACTGTAATGGGATTGGTAGAAGTAATGTCTGCGTCAATTTTAAATTTACCTTTTACACGGGCGTTATATAAATTACCCTCGCTATCTTTTACCACGTACCAGCTTCCTGTAGATTTATATACTGTTCCTTTCATGTAATGGCAGTTACCAATAGCTTATAAAATCATGCTTCTGTCACCAGCACCGTATTCCTTAATCCACGAAGCTAACGTTTCCGTCCACAACGGATTAGTATTTAAGCATGGAATAAAAGTAAAGGATTCTCCACCAGCTTCCATAAAAGTTTCTTTGCCGCGCATGGCTATTTCTTCCAAAGTTTCTAAACAGTCGCTAACAAATGCAGGACAAAGCACCAGTATTTTCTTAACACCTTCTTTTGGCATTTCTTCTAAGCGGATATCTGTGAATGGCTCCAGCCATCCTTTGCCCAATCTTGATTGAAAAGAAATGCTGTATTTAGAAGATGGAATGCCCAACTTTTCTGTAACCAGTTTTGTAGTAGCAAAACATTGATGCCTGTAACAAAAGGCATGTGCCGGTGAAGACAGATCACAACAGCCTGGCGACATGAGACAATGATTGCCGGTAACATCTGATTTGTGGATATGCCTGCCTGGTATACCATGATAACTGAATAAAAGCTGGTCGTATTCATTATTCAGGAAAGGCTTAATATTATCTGCCAGCGCCTGTATGTAACGCGGTTCGTTATAAAATGGTTTGATGAACTTCAGCGAAAATGTATACCCTTTTTTCTTATGCACTTTTTTAGCATGCTCTACCGCAGTTTCATAAGAAGACATGGCATAATGCGGGTATAACGGAATGGCTATTACTTCCTCTAATCCGGAAACTTTATTATTCAGATTTTCAAATGCGGTTTCTACTGAAGGATTACCATAGCGCATAGCAATTTCTACCGGTTCTTCTAAATGTGTTTGCACTTTTTGTTGTAACGCTTTTGTAAGCACTACTAACGGAGATCCTTCTTTAGTCCATATTTCGCGATAAGCTTCCGCGGATTTTGGCGCACGAAAGGGTACAATAATTCCTCCCACAAGCGGCAGCCGTAATAGATATGGTTTATCAATCACTCTTTCATCCATCAAAAATTCCATCAGGTAATGGCGTACATCTTTTACTTCGGTAGAATCGGGAGAGCCAAGATTCATTAAGATAACCCCGCGCTTGGGAGATGAATTCATAAATATTTTAATTGTGTTACTATTATAAAAGGTAAAAGGTCACTTAGGGTGACCTTTACCGATATTATGGATCAAAAACGGGACGCAGCCTTTATGGTACGGTCCAGGTCCTGATAGGAAATGGCTTTACTTATAAACCAGGTTTCAAACGCGGATGGAGGCAAATATACGCCGGATTTCAACATGTGATGAAAGAAATTATTAAAAGTTTCCGTAGCAGCACGCGATGCAGAAGCAAAATCTTTTATATCATAATCTCCAAAGTGGAGGCTGATCATGCTGCCCAAACGATTGATGCGATATGCGGTTCCTTTTTCATCAAAAACCGCTCTTAAACCTTTTTCAAGATATGCGCCTTTTTCTTCCAGCTCAGTATATATACCAGGATTATTTTTTAATTCAGATAACAGCGTAAAACCCGCCACCATAGCCAATGGATTGCCACTCAGGGTGCCCGCCTGGTATACATTTCCTATTGGCGCAATATGCTGCATAATTCCTTTTCTGCCTGCAAAAGCACCTACCGGCATACCAGCTCCAATAATTTTTCCATAGGTAATGATGTCAGCGTTTATGCTCAGTTTTTCCTGGGCGCCTCCGGATGCAAGCCTAAATCCCGTCATAACC
>JBGALP010000271.1:0-6346 GCA_044223805.1 Agriterribacter sp. | reverse complement strand
TGTTTTTTCTACCGGAACATCAATTATCTCTCTTATATCGTGATAAGTACTGTCTTTTAATTGCACTGGCACCACGGTTAAATCCGCAGGGGCGGAGCTAACCTTTTTATTACCTGCAGTAATATCTAATACCGGTATATTCCATATGCCCGAATCAAAAGCAGTAATAGTAAACGTTTGATTATATGTTTTAACAGAGCCGTCTATAGCTGAATCAATCTTCGACCTGTTTAATACTTCCATGTGATTAAAAGTATCTGCAAGATTATACCACAGCGTAATAGGTTTATCTACCGGTGTTATTACCTGAACTTTGAGCTTTATCTGCTCTCCTGGTAAAATACGGTTATTGCTTAAAAGCATTTTTACAGAAGGCGCACCGGTTTGCGCGAAAGCATTTAACCATATGCAGCCAATACTTAGCAACAATGTTATGTAATACTTTATGTTCTTTCCTTTCTGCATAGTTTAGTTGTAAGCCTGCTTATTATTTAGCCGGTTTCATCCGTTTCAGAAAAAACTTTTGTAACACCTTTACGTAATCTTCATCCGTGCGCAGGTATAACAAATCAGCGCCGGATTTGAGAAAAGAAAGTTTGCAGGCTTCTTCGTTTTGCACAAACTGCTGGTGATAATTATACTGCACCATTTTATCATTTGTATCTACCCATTGTATTTTGCCCGTTTCCGAATCTTCAATCTGCACCATGCCTATTTCAGGCAAATCCATATCCATTTTGTCGTATACTTTTATGCCAACCACATCGTGGCGGTTGCCTGCCACGCGTAATGGATCGTCGTAGCTTTCAACCATAAAGTCGCTGAGTATAAAGGCAATGCTTTTTTGTTTAACGGCATTATTAAAAAAACGAACGGCTTCATTGAGATTAGTGCCTTTGCCTTTGGGTTGCATGGTTAGTAATTCACGCACAATGTAAAGCACATGCTCTCTTCCTTTTTTGGGTGGAATGTAAAACTCTATTTTCGCGCTAAAGAAAATCACTCCAACCTTGTCATTATTATTTACAGCCGAAAAAGCCAATACAGCGCACACTTCTGTAATCAAATCTTTTTTGCGCTGCTGTACGGTACCAAATAAGGAACTGGCGCTGATATCAACCAGCAGCATCATTGTCAATTCTCTTTCCTCCTCAAATAATTTGCTGAAAGGCGCGCCCATTCTTGCAGATACATTCCAATCAATAAAACGCACATCATCACCGGCGCTGTATTCTCTTACTTCTTTAAAAGACATACCCCGTCCTTTGAATGCCGTGTGGTATTCACCTGTAAAAAAATTGGCAGTAAGCTTTTTGCTCCTGATCTCCAGTTCTTTTACCTTCTTTAATATTTCCGCAACACTTAAAGTATCGGCACTTACAGTATTGACTTTTCTTTTCTTTTTCAAACAGAAGTATTTGAAGGTATAAGGTGTGAGGTATAAGGCGGAAGGTAAAACAGGAATAACCCTATACCCCATACCTTTTGCCCCATCCCTTTATGGTACATTTACCGCTCTCAAAATTTCTTCCACCACATTGTCTGCATTTACATTTTCTGCTTCTGCTTCGTAGGTTAATCCAATGCGATGACGGATCACGTCTTTAGCAATGCTTCTTACATCTTCAGGTATCACATAACCCCGTTTATTCAAAAAAGCATTTGCCTTTGCGGCCAATGCAAGATTAATAGATGCTCTTGGCGAACCGCCATAAGCTATTAGCGGTTTCAATTTATCTAACCGGAACTGGGAAGGATTACGTGTAGCAAAAACAATATCCAGTATATAGTTTTCAATTTTTTCATCCATATATACCTGTCTTACTAAATCACGTGCCTGCAATACCTCTATAGAACTCACTACTTGTTTTACCTGTGGTAATTTTAAACCCTGCAAATTTTGGCGAACAATGAGTTGCTCTTCTTCGCGACTGGGATAATCAATCAACACTTTCAGCATAAAACGGTCTACCTGGGCTTCAGGCAAAGGATATGTACCTTCCTGGTCAATAGGATTTTGGGTTGCCAACACCAAAAAAGGCTCATCCAACTGGTAAGTGGTATCGCCAATGGTTACCTGCCGTTCCTGCATGGCCTCTAGCAATGCACTCTGCACCTTGGCCGGTGCACGGTTTATTTCGTCAGCTAAAATAAAATTGGCGAAGATGGGACCTTTGCGCACCACAAATTCATGCTTCTGCTGGTTATAGATCATGGTACCGATAACATCGGCAGGTAAAAGATCAGGTGTAAACTGTATACGGCTGAATTTCGCATTTACTGTTTGCGCCAATGATTTTATAGAAAGTGTTTTAGCCAGTCCCGGCACCCCTTCAAGCAACACATGCCCGTTGCTTAAAAGCCCTATCAACAAACGGCTAACCATATACTGCTGCCCTACAATTACCTTGGAGATTTCGGCCTCAAGGCGATCAATAAAAGCTGAAGCACCCTGTATCCTTTCATTTAATTGCTTTATATCTTCTGCTGTTTGTAACATATATCAATATTAAAAGCTGTTTTGTTTGAGTAAGGCGATAAAGAGAAAATTTAATCAGCCCGTCTTATTATGTAAAGAAAGGGATAAAATATTCAACACCGTGCCTGAAAGATGCAAAGCCTTTGCCAAAAATTATAAGCGGTTACTCTTTGTTTTTACTGTCTATTATTATGGTAACCGGTCCATCATTCAACAACGCCACCTTCATATCGGCGCCAAAAATACCGGTTTGAATCTTTTTCCCAAGATCAGTTTCCAGGCGGCCAATCATTTCTTCATATAGAGGTACGGCATGGGGAGGCTTACTGGCTTTTAGATAAGAGGGACGGTTACCCTTTTTGGTTGATGCTTGTAAAGTAAACTGACTTATCAGCAATATGTTGCCGGCTATCTCTTTTACTGAACAATTCATTACACCTTGTTCATCATTAAAAATACGGAGGTTTACTATCTTACTGCTAAGCCAGTTCACGTCTTCAACAGTATCCGCATCTTCAATACCTATCAATACCAATAAGCCATTTTGAATTTTTCCATTAACCTTACCATCTATAGTAACCGAAGCTTCGGTTACTCTTTGTATTACAGCCCTCATATATTAGTCAGCTTCTTTTTTAAATAGTTTACCTTTTTCTACCCACCACCAATACCATTTGCCGCCACCCGCTTTTGAAATATTAATATCTTTTACAGAGAAAGTGCCGTTGCCTTCAGGCGTTGCCTGTATTTCATATACCCTGATGGCTTTTTCCTTTTGTTCCCATTGCAGCGGTTGTTTGGCAACGCATAATTCCGGCCATCCTGTTTTATCAGTAATGAGAAAATAGGCTTTGTTTTCACCTATTACTATTGCCTGACCGGCTTCGTCTATACATACCGCGGTTCTTTCATCGGGCGCTATGCCTACGGGGAATATGTTGTAATCTTTAATTATTCTTGCCATAAAAGTTACATGCCTTCCTTCACGCCTGCGGGCTATATAATGCTGATCGCTGATTACATTATGCAAATAAGGTGCATGTAAAAAGTCATTATTATATACAGTAACATTTTTGTCGTAGGGATCTGTAAGAACGGAATCAGATACCGCGCTTCCGTTTTCGCCACTGTAATAGAAACCGCTAAGTATGGCACAACCCGCGCTTGTTCCGCCTACAGGTACTTTTTTTCCGAGCAGCAAATAATTAATAGCAGCATTTAGTTTAGTACCCCGCCAGTTAAACATATATCTCGACTGATCTCCACCGGCTATAAAAAGCATTTCTGCGTTTCTTACGGCAAGGGCTACCGTGTCGTTATCTGCCAGTTCCCTTGATGTGATATTGAGAGTTTCCACAGAATTTATTCCTCCCAGCTCAAAAATATCTTTATTATATCCGTCGTTAGCTGATGCGGTAAGTACTACCACATCGCCTCCCCCACTTTTTTTAATCATCCATTCAAAGGCTCCCTTTACATTACCTCCACCGCCAATCAGCACTACTCCACCTGAAGTAAGGGTTTTCATATCCGCCGCATCACCCAATAAACCCATTGAACCCGGATTACTTCCAGCTATAGATGGATTGAAATACAGGGTGATACAAATAATATGAGCTACCCAAGCGAAATGTCTGGATATTTTCATGTTAATATGGGAATGATGTCAGGTAAAAAAGCTAATTTACTTATGCAATATACTCCGGTTGAAGATTTCAGCAGTAAAACAACCCTCTATATATTTATTGCAAAATTCAACGGCTGATATTATAACGCCACAACAGTATCCGGCAACCAACCAAAGGAAATGAACGTAGTATGAGTAAGGTAGATATACAACAGGAGATAATATTTAAGACGGCAAGAAGTGGAGGCAAAGGCGGGCAAAATGTGAACAAGGTTGAAACGATGGTGGAAGGCTATTTTGATGTAAACGCTTCATTAATACTTACTCCCGATCAAAAGCAACTGGTAAGTCAAAAGCTGAGCAACAGAATCAATACCGAAGGCATTTTACTTATAAAATCGCAAACCGAAAGAACCCAACTAGGCAACAAAAAGATGGTGATCAAAAAAATGAATGATCTCATCAACCAATCCTTAATAAAACCACGCAAAAGAATTGCCAGTACCCCTACAAAAGCCTCAAAGGAAAAAAGGATTGACCAAAAGAAACAAAAGTCGCAGGTGAAAGAAGGAAGAAAAAAAGTGCGGATGAACGAACTGTGATAAGCACCCATCACTATTCACTCTATTGTTTTGTATGAAGGTTATATACGCAATGGCAGGATGGCTTTGCATTTTTATTTTTACTGGTTGCCAAAAAGAGCTAACCGGTAATGACGCTGCTGTTGCAGCTTACCAGGTAAAAATTACCTTTAAACCAATGGTAAAAACAAAGCCGCTGGTTATGAAACAGGAATATGTAAATGCATTTGGAGAAGATTATACTGTTACCGCTTTCAGAATGTACACCAGTCACCCTTCTTTTAAAAACAATAATGCGGATATAAATACTGTCACTACTGCAAAATATCACCTTGCAGATGCGGGCATCAGTACTACACTATCTTTTAATACTTCTTTATCAGACAGCATATTCAATCGCTTTATATTTCAGGTAGGAGTAGATAGTATTGATAATGTAAGCGGTGCCCAGGGCGGCGACCTCGATCCTGCCAAAGGAATGTTCTGGACCTGGAACAGTGGTTATGTAATGGCTAAACTGGAAGGCGCTTCGTCGTTTTCATCCGTACCCGATGGAAACTTTACCTATCACGTTGGTGGTTTTAGTGGCGGTAACAAAGCTATCCGTACCATTTCGCTTTCTGTACCGGGCAACAATCCTGTGAAGCTTACAAAAGGCCATACTACCGAAATAATAATCACTGCAGACATTGATAAATGGTTCAATGCAGTGCATGCATTGCGCATAGCAGATAACGCTTTTATACATAGCCCTGGTGCCCTGGCTAAACAATATGCAGACAATTATGCCACCATGTTCAGTATTAGCGAAATTTTGAGCGAATGAGAAAATGGATTTTTATATGGATGGGCTTTATATTTTTTACAGGTATTTTTTTTATGGAAGCCTGTAAAAAACAGGATAGTGTAAGCACTTCCGTTACTCCGCTCACCTTTACTATACCTTTGGGATTTCCTGATCCGGTTTACAAATTTGAAAACAATACGCTCACACAACAGGGTTTTGAATTAGGCAAAAAATTATTTTACGATGGAAGGCTCTCTAAAGATGGAAACTTCCCTTGCGCATCCTGTCATCAACAGTTCGCGGCTTTTTCAACATTCGATCATCCGCTCAGCCATGGTTTCGATAACCAGTTTACTACCCGTAATGCGCCTGGTTTATTCAATATCGCCTGGATGCCAAGCCTGCAATGGGATGGTGGTGTAAACCATATTGAAGTACAACCACTGGCGCCTATTGAAGCAGCCAACGAAATGGCTGAGACAATAGATAACGTAATATCCAAATTAAAAGCTGACGCGCTGTATGTGCAAATGTTTAAATCGGCCTTTGGCGATGAAGAAATCAATTCACAAAAAATGTTAAAGGCATTAGCACAATTTGTAGCCATGATGGTTTCGGCTGACTCAAAATGCGACAGAGTAAAAAAAGGACAAGCCACTTTTACAATAGCTGAACAAAGCGGTTATACTATTTTTCAACAAAAATGCGCAACATGCCATGCAGAACCTTTATTTACGGATAATTCTTTCAGAAATACAGGGTTAGAAGAAAATGACATTTTAAAAGATGTGGGAAGAATGAAAATTACAGGTGATGCCGCAGACTCGCTAAAATTTAAAGTGCCCAGTCTTAGAAATGTAATGCTCACGTTT
>JBGALP010000270.1:0-6347 GCA_044223805.1 Agriterribacter sp. | reverse complement strand
CTCTTTTACTACTATAGCTCAACCGACAGTATATACTTCTTCTAATGCACACTCCCATAATGACTATGAAAAGCCTTCGCCATTTTGGGAAGCATATGAGCAGGGATTTGGATCTATTGAAGCGGATATCTTTTTAAAAGATGGTAACCTGATTGTGGCACACGACCAACAACAGGTATTATTAAACAGAACCCTTGATTCGCTTTATCTGCAACCGATCAACCAAAGCCTGCAAAAGAATAAAGGAACTATATATAGCGATGCATTAAAGCCATTACAATTGCTGGTTGATATTAAAACAGAAGCTATCTCAACACTTAATAAACTGGTGGAACAACTGCAAAAATATCCCGCTATTACTTCCGCTTCTTCTTTAAAAATTGTGATATCCGGTAATAGACCACCCGCAGAACAATTCAATACTTATCCGGCTTACATTTACTTTGATGGCGTGCTGGGTACAACATATTCACAGGAAGCATTGAAAAAAATCGAAATGCTCAGTGCAGATTTTAAAGATTACTCTGTATGGACCGGCAAGGGAATAATTGTGGAAAGCGAAAGAAAAAAAGTTGATGCAGTCATCAGCCAGGCGCATAATCTGAATAAAAAAGTAAGATTCTGGGATGCACCGGATGTTATTAACGCGTGGTATGGTTTTATGGAACTGGGTGTAGATTACATCAATACCGATCATATAGCAGAAATTGGAAAGTTTTTAGGCCAATTGGCAAAGCGGCAATACGTAGCACCAGCTTCTTATGCATTATATACTCCTACTTATAAAAATGACGGCACAACCAAAAAGGTAAAAAATGTGATCCTCCTCATTGGTGATGGCACAGGTTTGGCGCAGTGGTATGCAGGCTATACTATTAATGGCGGCGCACTGAATGTGTTTAATATGAAGCATACCGGTTTATCAAAAACCAGCTCTTACGACAGTTATATTACCGATTCAGCGCCCGGTTCTACCGCCTTTTCTTCAGGAGAAAAAACGAACAACAGGGCCGTTGGTGTGGATCATACAGGTAAAGCGTTACGGTTGCTGCCTGATATACTGGCTAAAAGAAAAATGAAAACAGGTCTTGTAACCAGCGGCGATTTAACCGATGCCACACCTGCGGATTTTTATGCGCATCAAACAGAGCGAAATGAGAGCAGCGCTATTTTAAATGATTTGCTGAGTGCACCTGTTGATATCATAATGGGAGAAAAACCAGAAACAAAAGATGATGCCCTTGAACAAAAATTAGCTAAAAAATTTACTATAGTTTCTTCTGTAAATGATGTAACGGTACAAACAACAACCCCCTTAATGGTGGCTGATAAAAAAGCGGGACTATCGGTACTGGATGGCCGCAACGACTGGTCGCAGAAAGCGTTTGATAAAACGATAGCCATATTATCTAAAAACAGCAATGGCTTTTTTTTAATGCAGGAAGGCGCACAGATTGATCATGGCGGACACTCCAATAATCTTCCCTGGCTTGCCACGGAACTTACAGACCTGGATAAAACTGTTGGAAAAGCTATGCAGTTTGCAGACAGCAATGGAGAAACATTGGTGATTGTTATTGCGGATCACGAAACAGGAGGGCTTTCTTTAACAGGAGGAGATTACAAAAAAAGATATATAAGCGGGCAATTTTCAACTGATGATCACACTGCTATTCCTGTTCCTGTATTTGCCTATGGACCGGGGTCTCAGTTATTTAGCGGCGTATACGAAAACACAGAAGTATTCCGAAAGATTCTTAAAGCATTGACATTTAGAACAACTGTAAAGTAAGAACTTGCGTATATAGTAACCCGTTACATTCAAAAAATTGCCATTCTAAAAGCAAATATCATTTTTCAAAGAAGTACCAACTCATAAAAATGGTAAACAAAATAAAAAATAACCAGGTCCATACACTTTTATAATCATTTTCTTCAGAAGCTATATTCTTTCTTACATTACCAGGTTTTCTTCAGAAGCTATATTCTTTCTTACATTACCAGGCAGAATCTTGTGTTTCAGAAAAGAAAGGAAATCATAAAAACCGTCATGCACCAATCGCCTTGACTTGTTATCATAACCCTGATTAGCGGTTTCAATGCTTATTCTGGTAGAATGTTCAGATTCTTTACTTAGTGTAATAGAAATCATTATAATATTAAATGACTTTACCCAACCCAACACAAATGAGTTGTGATTAATCCCTGAATGTTGCGCTGTAAAATCAGTTTCGTCTTCCAATGCTTCGTGAAGCGCGTACTTTACTGTTTCCAAACGCTGATCGACTCTTAATACAGTCTTAATGACTGAACTTAGTTTTGTATCGCTCATAGTATGGCATTTTCCCAACTATATGCAATGACCTTGCCATCTTGATTTATGCCGGCTATTTATATGGAACATTTTCCTTATAACACGTAAAATATTATGCAGATTTATGCCCGGATAACGAAAAATGTGTAATGCAAAGTGCGGCGTTTATACTTTTAGGTGGCGCTACAAGTTAACATTTATCAACGCGTAAGATTATTAATTCTCTTATGGCATTTTTTTTATTCCATTATACTATTTAGCACGTTTTATAGTTATAACAAAGAATTGAGTCCTATATCATTGTAAACCATTTTCTTTTTAGTTATGGGCAAATTAAAAACCTTAGATGTAGATTTTCCATCTGTTGTAAGAGAACTGCTTTCTGTTCGTATTAAAGACGAAGATTTTTCCAACCCGGTTTTTGAATATACCATTACAGATAGTGAAAAAAGAATCTGCCGTAAAGGCAAGTTCAGCGGATTTGAAGTTCAATTGAGGGTAGCTCATTTAAACAATGGCAAATATTTTTTTACGCTTAATATTATTGATGGAGAAACCCTGGTATATTCTTTTGAAAAGAAGCCAAGGCACGGAAGCGATATGCTGGAGTTTATGGCATCGTAGAAATGTGAGACGTGAGACGATAAACGTTAACCCCAAAACAACAAACTTTCTTTCTAAGGCAACTTATTAAAATCAATATCCGGTGCGGCTTCATTTTTACCGGTTCTCTCAAATATCGTTTTATAGTTTGTAAAATAATTAAAGAAGCCGCAATTCTGTAAAAAGAATTGCTTACCCACTACGCCACCTGCATAATCCATTCTGTATTTTTTTGCCGCAGTATTATCGTAAGTAAAAACAGCTTTGTACAAAGGCAGCCATTCATTGTTAGTGGTATATATCCATTGATTACCAAACAAAACCTTCCGTGTTATATCACCTTGTTCAGGAATAAAATTTTCCAGGAAGGAATGAAATCTTTTTAAGTACGTATTTGTTTGTGGGCGTTTAAAAGAGGCTATCAGCATCCATTCCTTTTTTTCAGGTGCAAAAAACCATGCAGTATATGTGGTGCTTCCATTATTATCAGGCTCGCCTTTTAATAAAAATTTATAGGTCATGCCCGCCCTCCAGTTATAGCGCATGTAACTCTGTCCACCTGAACCCTCATTACCAAATTCTCCTGTATGTACCGTTTGGCCTTTCTTAAGCATCACAATGCGCATACTATCCGGTATACTTTTAGGATCGTCTGTAGCAAAAGAGCTCCATACGGAAAACAATATCCTTCTTTCTGTAACTGAATTTACCTGGATGCCAAAATAGCCTTCACCAAAACCATTGGCCATAAAATAAGAACCGGTAACATCCTGTCCTTGCGGAACCGTTATTTCATTGTAAAACCATTTTGCCTGTATAGTATCTGCAAATGGGTAATTCAGATGCACTGACGGTCCACGACGCCCCCAATAAAAAAAGTTACCTTCATTATTCTTGGTAAAAGTTGTGCCTGAATTGACAGCAGTTCCTGAAATAATATACTCGTCAATATCTGCATAAAATTGACTACTCTTTTCCAATCCAGCCATGCTTATTTTTATATAGCCTGTATCATGCAACAGCCATTCTCCTGCATCGTAAAGATTAAAAGAATTACCTTCTATCCACAATTCTTTCTTGTGATCCTGTATTGTTATCTGCAGGTGACTCTTGCCGGAAGTTTTTGCGTGTATTTTAAGTATAAGAGAACCTGTTTTGTTTACTCGTATATATGTTTCAAAACTATTTTTCGCATTTGTCCAGTTTACAATACCCGCATTGGTTAATGCTTTTTCATCAGCGCTTTTAGGGTTTGCCCACGTATTACCTCCTAATGGAACGTGAATAACTGTATCATTTAAAGCCAACGGAACTTTAACAGCAAATGGAAAACTTTGGGCTATTTTGTTAAAAGCTAAACTGGCTATACCAAGTAACGAAATCAATATATTTTTCATAACTACACATTATTCAGTTGTAAAAGCGAAGGTAAACAAACAGCATGCTGTATAACCCAGGCGGCTCATTTCAAGCAAACGATTGTGCTATTTTACGGGGAAAGTATTATGAATGATTATTTTATTGATCTTGCAGTAATCAAAAAAACGAATGTACATGAACTCAAACCGCCGAAAATTTTTGCGCAATATTTCCCTCGGTGCGGGAGCTGTTGCAGCAGGTATGCCTGCTTTTGCCAATGGATTAAGTGAAGCCACCGATGAACAGATGGAACGTTCGCAGCAAATGGAAAATAAAGAGCCGCGTTTTAATATGTGTGGTTATGCGGCGCCCAAAATAAATGTAGTTCGTGTTGGCGTGATTGGATTGGGGATGAGAGGCGGTGACGCAGTAAGCAGACTAAGTTATATTGATGGACTGGAGATAACAGCGATATGCGATAAATATCCAGACCGTGTTGCGAAGGCCCAGGAAACACTTTCCAAAAGAGGCAGACCAAAAGCGAAGGAATACAGCGGAGAAGAAGGTTGGAAAGCACTATGCGAAAGCAAGGATGTAGATCTTGTATATACACCTACTCCATGGTATCTGCACACGCCTATAGCGGTATATGCAATGAAGAACGACAAGCATGTGGCTACAGAAGTAAATTCAGGATTAACCATAGATGAATGCTGGCAATTGGTAGAAACATCGGAAGCAACAAAGAAGCATATGATGATGCTTGAAAACTGTTGCTATGACTTTTTTGAATTGCTTACATTGAATATGGCGCGTAATGGGGTATTTGGTGAATTAGTGCATGCGGAGGGCGCCTACCTGCACGACCTGAGCAGGAGCTATTTGTTTAACAAAGAAGCTTACGCTGATATGTGGCGCCTGAAACAAAACTACCTGCATAACGGCAATCTGTACCCTACGCATGGATTAGGACCGATAGCACAGTGCCTTGATATCAATCGCGGTGACAAGATGGATTACATGGTTAGCATGAGCACCATTGATTTTACCTTGAATAATATAGCAAAGGAAATGGCTGCCAAAGACAGTTTCTTTAACGAGTTTGTAGATAAACCTTACCGCGGTAATATGAATACTTCTATTATCAGAACCAACAAGGGAAAAACGATGATGCTGCAGCATGATGTATCTACCATGCGGCCTTACTCCCGGATTCACCTGGTAAGCGGAACAAAAGGTATAGCGCAAAAATATCCAGAGCCGGAGCGCATAGCTTTCGGACACGAATGGATAAAACCTGAAGAGTTAGAAGATTTATACAAAAAATATACCCCGGCTATTGTTAAACATATTGGCACTATTGCTAAGGAAGTAGGTGGACATGGTGGAATGGACTTTATGATGGACTGGAGATTGATTGATTGTTTGCGCAATGGATTACCGCTTGATCAAAATGTATATGACGCGGCTTCATGGAGTTCTATCTTACCATTGAGCGGAAGATCAGTTGGTAAAAAATCAACATCGGTTGAAATACCAGATTTTACAAGAGGAGCATGGAAAACCAACAAGCCTGTAGACATTACACTTGATGGTGGGGGAACAACGGGAGTGAGGAAATGATAAACGTGAGACGATAGACGTGAGAATACAAAAGGCATCGCACAATACGATGCCTTTTGTATTTAAAAGCTATGCTATTAATAACGGTAAATATAGATGTGCTGATTATATTTCATCATTTTTCCAAAGCCAGGGAATGCATATTGATACTAAATAATAAGGTAATAAGGTTGATACTATTATAGACCCTTTGTTACTAAGGTTAAAATACAGTTGAATAAATAAACCCGATGATTTAATTCAGAGGCTGATCAGGATTGATTACATGTTGTAAAAACTGCATCATCAAAACCTTATAACCTTAATAACCAACAAACCATTAAACACCCACCTTATTATCTTCAATAGCACTTTTCTTAGGTATCATATTCATGCTGTGGCTTAAACCACCTAAAGTGCCGATTTTCAAACTTCTGCCCTCTTACTACTTACTTCTTATTATTCTTTC
>JBGALP010000269.1:0-7181 GCA_044223805.1 Agriterribacter sp. | reverse complement strand
TCTTTTAAGTGTTTATGGTCGGGAGAAAATGTTTGCAATTTGAGCTGTTCTCTAAAAACAGAACAAAAAACAGTATTGTCATTTTCCAGGATCACTAATTTTCCATAACCACTGGTCATTTCCTCAAATGACTCTGATTGTCCTATTAACTTAAATTGCGCATAGCAAGTAAACTGTAACGTAACAAGAAAAGATAAAGTCAGGATTTTTATCAGCATTAATTGGTGTTTTAGGTTGATGCAAAATAAAACAAATGTTAGACTTTAGTGATAATTATCTACTTTGATAAGTTAATATTAAAACTCACAAATAGCGGATAGTCCATAGCCGCGATTAACGTATAATATACTCAAATTCTCATTGCACTTATCCTCATAAGAAATGTCGTTGTTTTATTCCCATTTTCGCCTGCCGAAAAGTGCAGCAAACAAATATTGTACGGCGTTGACGGTGACAATAACTAAATTTGAAAAGCAGGAAAAATAACTGTAACCATATGGCGGCAGCAAATAAAGGATTGAAAGGAACGTAGTATATTTAAAAACAGTAGCAATAAAAAAAGGAAAAGGTGGTTAGGCACCACCTTCTCCTACTTTCCTTAACATCTCTATCTCAAAAATATTTATGGAGCCGGTGCCGCAGGAGCATCTTTTACCATTGCCGGCCAAACTTTTGGAACCGGTACACTCACTCCTTTGTTTCGTCCTCTTATTAAACTATCTGCGCCAAAATAATACATTGGCCAACCTTTATAGCTGAGCTGTTTTTTTCCAAATACAGTTGTAACTGAAAACAATGTTTTATCCAGCGTGGATGGCACTACCATTTTATCCATTTCATAAATTGGCCAAACAGCATTATTTGAAAAATCTGATTTGGTAAATTTATTCAGATTGGCACTGTCCTTTGCAAATCCGTACAACGTTACCCCCTTGGCATCTGAAAAATAAATAGTTTTACCCGTACCTTCTGTGTAATCGCTTTTATAACTCTTTCCATCGTTACCAATAAGCTGCGCATTTACCAGCATAACAGTATAGTCTGGCTTGGCAACATACCAAACATTTCCAACGCCTTCCCCTTTTGTTTCACCGGGTTTTTCACGCACATTGGTACTGCCTGAAGCAGGAGCGTAATAATATAAGGGCCAGCTTTTATACGTTGTTTGCTTGCCGCCAGGTGTTGTAACAGTGCCAAAGTCAGCCAGGTCTAACCCTGTTCCAAGGCTTGCCGCTGTAATTTCACCAGCGTAGTAAGGAGGCCAAACATTCAGGCAACCACCTGTACAATTTGATTGACCATTATAATCATTAGAAAAATAATACAACGTATTTCCAAGCGTATCGGTTAAGTAAGATCCTAAGGTTGTGCTGTTGCAATAATAATGTTAGCTTTTTCACGGGCAGGTTGCGGCTCACTGTCTTTATGGCACGATGCAGCTAAACATATATAACATATACAAGCTAACAGGCTCAGTTGGCCTAAAGGCTTCATAGAAAATACCACAGAAGCATTTTTTTTGTTTAACATATACAAATCAGGTTTAAATATGAAATATTACATACAAATTTCCAGGGTAAAGGTGTTTACATAGTAGATGGCTATATAACCTGCCTGTAAATGACATGAAAGATTAAAGATGTGAACCGAAAGAATTCACACCTGAAATACATATCATAACAACGTGCAAATGCTTTGGCACAAATACTATCACAGTAGAATTCGTAACATAATTTCTACAAGGTTGCCTGCCGAATAAAAACTTTCACAAATGAGTTTATTTTCTGCTGTCAAGTTCTGATTGCTACACATATATAATTCAGCCAATGAAAAATGTATACTTGTCTTTTTTTACGACGTTATTATTTTACACAAGCAATGCGCAGGATACTTCTTTGTGCTATTTCGACGATGAGTGAGCGCTTACACCTAAAGGAAGCGCTAAATATGCGGGTAAAATAACAAAATCCGGAGATACCTGGGAGGCTTTTGCGTTTTATGCTGACCAAACAATGCTTATGCATGGCTTTTTTAAAGATAAGCGGCTTGAAACAAAACAGGGATCTTATACACTATATTTTCCAGGCGGCAAAAAACATGTGTCAACCAGCTTTACAAATAATACGATTGATGGCGCTTTTACAAGCTGGTACAAAAACGGGCTAATCAGCGATTCAGGACTTATGAACCAAAATATAAAAACAGGTTTCTCGAGAACATATTACAGTACCGGCAATATTGAATCTGAAGGAAGATATGAACGCGGCGCATCTGACAGTGTATGGCATTGGTTTCATACCAATGGCAAACCATTTACTATAAATTATACAGAAACGGCAAATTAGAAGACTAACTATAGCACGACACAACAGAAATAAACAGGCAGTAATTGCCATTATTGATAAAAAGCCTACGCCTGAAAGAAGTTATGACTTTAACCAGTATGTGATTAATAATTTGCTTTATCCCAAACAGGCAATGCGCAAACGTATAGAAGGAACAGTGTCATTCGAATTCTTTGTTACAAAAGAATGACACCACATTAATTTCACTAATATCTCTGATGGATATTGCAACCTTGGAAGTAGTAAGATTATTAAAGCTGTACAAAAATGGGAACCGGCAGTTTCACACAACCGTGAAATAGATTATTTGTATACTTACGAAGTACCTTTTTATTTAGATAGAAATATAGAAGGGTTTGAAGAATAATAAATCAGCGTTTATTAATTACGACCAAAACAAATCCATATAATTGAGAATCTATCTTGTGTATGATCTCTCCAAGATGTTCTTCGTTTTCTGCGAATTTATTTTTATCTACATCAATAACCAGTAGTTGCCCATCTTTATAGCCATCTATCCATTTATTGTAAAACTCATTCAGACGTTTCAAATAGTCAAGGCGGATATTCTCTTCATACTCTCTTCCTCTTTTTTGAATCTGCCCTACAAGCGTAGGCAAGATATGCATCCAGATAAATCAACAGATCAGCTTCACCATCTGCTTCAGCGTTTCAAGCGAAAATAATTTCGAAATCTCTTTTGCTCATCAATCCCATTTCCATGCAGATTCGGCGCGAGATAATGTGCATCTTCATAAATGGTTGTCTGTATAACTGTTTCTAAACCTTTTTGTATTTCGAGAAGGTGATTCAACCACCTGTTATTGAAAAATGAATCTGGGTTAAAACTCCACCGTGGCATGTCTTCATAAAAATCGTTCAGGTAGGGTTATGCTCTGCATCTTCAAACTGTGGAATCCACCTGTAATGTTTACTGACATTTCAGTAAGTGTTATTTTCCGGCACCAATATTTTTTCCGGCAATAGCAATATGCTTGGGTTTTTTAGTTTTCGCCATTAAGATTATAATTTAAAAAGTGGGATGCAGGATTAATCGTATTATAAAAAAGCGATCTTCAAGGTAAATAATTTTAACTGCTTTAAGTTTATTACTGCCAGTTTTCTCAAAAATATTTCACGCCCACAGCTTCTCGAACGAGTTGAATGGTAGCAGCGGCGCTTTTACCTGCTTTGCGGCTCCCTTTTTTCAATACCTCTTTGAGTATGTTTCATTACTGCTGCTTTTGCCTTTTCACGTATCGGAGTTATAAACCCTATCATATCTTCGGCCAGTTGCTTCTTCATATCCCCATACCTTATATTACATGCATCATAATCTGCTTTAAATTTATCATATGCGGCGGAGCCTGTTAATTTAAGCAATTGAAATATGTTTTCAATATAATCAGGCATAGGCGTATTGGGTTCTTTTGGACCTTCATCTGTTTTTGCCTTCATTATTTTTTTTCTTATCAGGTCATCGTCATCTGAAAGATATAGTGTAGCATTTGGTTTTCGCTTTTGCTCATCTTACCGCTTCCATCCAGGCTTGGTACTTTTACCAGCTCTTCACCAAAATTGAAAGCAACAGGTTCAGGAAAAATAGTGCCGTAGCGATGATTGAATCTGCTGGCGAAATTACGCACCATTTCAAGGTGCTGTTCCTGGTCTTTACCAACGGGTACGTATAGTGCACGATGCAATAGTATATCAGCCGCCTGTAATACCGGGTAAGTAAGCAAGGCGGCATTAACGTTCTGCGGCTGCGTTCTTACTTTATCTTTAAACGTAGTTGTTTTTTCCAATTCACCTTTATATGCCAGTGTATTCAGGTACAGGTACAATTCGGCTGTTTCATACACATCGCTCTGGCAATATAAGGCCGACCGGTCGGGATCTAAACCGCAGGCGAGATATTCAGCCACCACATGCAGTACATTTTCTCTTAGCTCCTTTGTATCAGGATGCGTGGTAAGAGAATGCAGATCCGCCACCATAAAATAACATTCATATTCATCCTGCATGCGCACATAATTCTTCAGCGCGCCAAAATAACTGCCGAGATGGAGAATACCGGTGGGTCTTATACCACTCATCACTATATTTTTCTTTACACTTTTTTCCATAGCGGGCGAAGATACAGCAATAAAAAGCTTTGAAAAAAGCCGGGAATGAGAAAATATTTTCCGCTATATGTGATTAATAAGAGGTTATTTTTTTGTTTTCGCTGTAAACAACCAAAACCATGCACGTCTTTTGTTATAGCATTTACCGAAATTTGCAGATACCAATAATCATAATAAAATTTTATCGTATCATATATGAGTACCTATACAGACGCTACCGCACAGGAAATTAACAGCACAATGGAAAAGGCCTGGGTAGCATTTCAACTGTACCGAAAGTATAGTTTACAACAACGGGCAAACTTTATGCGGGCTATCGCTGCTGAAATGGCTTGTATGGAAGAGGTGATTATTCCCATTGCCATCAAAGAAACCAATCTTCCTGCGCCACGGCTTAAAAATGAATTCACCAGGACATTGTTTCAGTTAAACAGTTATGCTGAAGCCTGCGAAAAAGGCAACTGGCTTGAAGCAAGAATAGATACGGCAATACCCGATCGTAATCCACCAAAACCAGACATACGAAAAATGCTTGTACCGCTGGGGCCGGTAGTGGTTTTTGGCGCCAGTAATTTTCCTTTTGCTTATTCTACAGCCGGTGGAGATACAGCTTGCGCACTGGCTGCCGGTTGCCCGGTTATTATAAAAGCACATCCAGCACATGCAGAAACATCGGAGCTGGTTGCATCGGCGATATTAAGCGCTGCAAAAAAATTACAGCTTCCTGATGGTATATTTTCGCATATTCACGGTGCGGGCTTTGAGGCAGGTAAAGTGTTGGTGAGTCATCCTTATACAAAGGCTGTAGGATTTACCGGCTCTTTTGCCGGAGGAAAAGCTTTATTCGACATCGCTAATCAACGCAAAGAACCTATACCTGTTTTTGCTGAAATGGGAAGCATTAATCCGGTATATCTTCTGCCCGAAAAATTAAAAACTGCGGCTGCCGATATTGCCAAACAATACGCGGCTTCAATAACACTCAGTACAGGACAATTTTGCACCAATCCCGGATTGATTATTGGAATAGAAAGCGATTCGCTGCAAACCTTTATACAATTATTGGGTAATGAAATAAAACAAATAGCGCCAACTACAATGCTTCATCCAGGCATCGCGAAAGCTTTTGCCGCAAACAGCTCAAAAGCATTATCACAGCCTGATGTTGATACCGTAGCTGTTTCGGAAGGTGCGGCCAAAGAAAACGATGGAATGCCTACCATTGCTTCGGCTTCCGGCACTGCATTTTTAAATAACCCGGTATTGCACCAGGAAGTATTTGGCCCTTACAGTCTTGTTATTCGCTGTAAAGATGAACATGAAATGCTGACAGTAGCAAAGCATATGGAAGGACAGATTACATCTACCATAATGGCAACAGAAAAAGATATGGAGAACCACAGTGTACTTATTGATAGGGTTCAACATAGTTGCGGCAGAATTATTATTAACGGCGTTCCAACGGGAGTTGAAGTATGCCTGAGCATGCATCATGGCGGACCTTTTCCGGCTACTACAGATTCGAGATTTACATCTGTTGGCGCTGATGGTATAAAGCGCTTCGCACGACCACTCAGTTTTCAGAATTACCCGGATGCTTTTTTGCCTGATGAGCTGAAAAATAAAAATCCGCTGGGCATATGGCGTACGGTTAATAATGAATTAACCCGCGATGCGAATAGCTAAAGCGCTACAGAGAGATCATTTTTATTTATTCATCCGATATTTTTATATTTGACATCCATTGAACATCTCCCTTTCCCTGGTACAGGTACAATCACTTAAACGATTAAATCAATTATATGAAACCTTCTATACTATGTGCAGTGTTATTCAGCCTGATTTTATTATACGGTAATGCCCAATCGCAGGAACACAAACTGGTAAAACAATGGGAAACCGATACAGTACTGAAAGTACCGGAATCTGTTTTGTTTGATGGCGCCAATAAAGTATTATATGTAGCCAATATTGACGGGCAACCCTGGGAAAAAGATGGTAAAGGATCTATAGGCAAAGTTGGTTTGGATGGAAAAATTATAGCTACTGAATGGGTAACCGGCTTAAGCGCACCAAAAGGCATGGGTATATACAATGGCAAACTATATGTGGCTGATGTGGATGTGGTAACGGTTATAGATATACGCCAGGGCAAAATAGTTGATAAAATTGTGGTTGAAGGCGCAAAGGGTTTGAATGACATCACTATTGACAGCAAGGGCGTTGTATATGTTTCAGATTCTCAGAACAAGAAAATTCACCGGATTGAAAAAGGCAAAGTAACCACTGTTATTGAAAACATGAAAGGGCCTAATGGTGTGCTTGCAGTTGGCTCTGCTCTCTATGCTGTAGATGCGGGTAGCTTAAACAAAGTAGAAAACGGCGCGCTTAAACTTATAGCAGATGGCATGGATGGCGGAACCGATGGCATTGAACCTGTAGGCAACGGAGATTTTATTGTATCCTGCTGGGCGGGTTCTGTGTGGTATGTGCATGCGGATGGAAAGAAAGATCACCTGCTTGATACCAGGGAACAGAAAATCAATTCTGCTGATATTGGATACGACCCTGCAAAGAAAATAATATATGTGCCTACATTTTTTAAAAATGGAATAGTGGCTTATGCACTGCAGTAAATCACTTGTGGCCATTCACTAAATTTATAAAAGGAGCAATTGTGCTCCTTTATTTTTTATTGCAATTAAACATT
>JBGALP010000268.1:0-8028 GCA_044223805.1 Agriterribacter sp. | reverse complement strand
TTGTTAAATGAACCTATTCCTCTTATTCTTACATCTGGCGAACTACCAGGTGCGCCGTTGCTCACAATCTGAATTCCCGGCACACTTCCCTGCAAAGCCTCCATTGGAGTAGAGGTGGTTCTCTTCAACATATCCTCTGTATTTACAGTGGTAACTGGAGCGGTAAGGTCGGCTTTCTTTTGGGTACCATATCCCACAATAATTACTTCATCTAACTTTCGTTCGCCAGTCAGCATCTCAAAGTTTTGAGCTCCGGCGTTGTTTATAACTCTTTCTATTGAAGCCATGCCAGCGTAAGAAACTACCAACACACTTCCGCTTTTGGGAACGGAGATACTGAAGTTACCATCCTGATCAGTCAAAGTAGTTGCATTGCTTCCTTTTACACTAACTGTTGCCCCGGCAAGCGACTCACCTGTTGACTTATTGGTTACCTTACCTGTAACCTGTAATGTTTGGGAAAAGACTTTGGAATAAATACCCTGAAGAAGAAAGACTGTGCATAATAGCAGTGCAATTTTCACTTTCATAAGCAATCATTTAATAGCAGATCTGTGAATGAATATTTAAATAACCAGGTAAAACTATCTAAAAAATGACCTTACAACATATTTTAGCCTACATCAAAACTACATCAACACCTGCTTTAAGTAGAAAAACCGCTACTTCATTGGTACATCTAAGCCTTTTCTTACATTTGTTTAGGTGTTTTGTCGTATGAAGAAGTTATTTTTCTTTCTTGTCAGCATTATGTTTTGGTTGCCTGCCATTTCTCAAAATACTATTGCATTGCCTGAAGTAGTAAACTATTCAAAACAGGTATATAAGGCAGGCACTCAAAACTGGGATATTTGCCAGGATAGTAACGGACTGCTTTATTTTGCCAACAATGAAGGGCTATTAAGTTTTGATGGAACCTACTGGCGATTATACCCATTGCCTAATAAAACGATTGTTCGATCAGTCGCCCTGGGAGAAGATCATAAAATTTATGTGGGCGCCCAGGATGAGTTAGGTTATTTCTCTCCCGATAATACCGGTGAGCTCACTTATCACTCCCTTATTAATCTTATTCCAAACAATCATCGGTCTTTTTCTGATGTATGGGACATTTTCTGCGTTAATAAACAGGTTTTCTTTCGTTCCAACCAAAAAATATTTGTTTATGGAGATGATAAGATAATTGTTTACCCAAACGGTGAGTGGCTGTTTATGGGCAAAAGCCATAAAGGAATTATTGCGCAGGATAGTGATGATAATCTGCTGGCATTTAAAAATGGCGTCTGGTCCACCATATTAAAAAATGCATTTCCGCAGGGCAGCATTCTCACCGGCGCTGTGGAAATGGGTAAAGACTCTACTATTATTACCACACTCAAAAATGGTGTTTACCTTTTAGCCGGAAATACCTGCACAAAAATGATATCTCCTGACCTGGATAAAATTGTAAGCCAAACAGTTTATGCTGCCAGGCTCATTGACGAAGACCGGATTGCAATAGGTACTAACAATATGGGTTGCTATGTTATAGACAGGAAAGGAAATTTAGTGCAACATTTTTCGCGCTACGAAGGATTACAGAACAACAATACGTTATGTGTTTTTGCTGATCATAATAAAAATGTATGGCTGGGTTTAGACAATGGGATTGATTTTGTGGCTTACAACAGTTCTATAAAAACCATTTACCCAGATAACCAGAATGTGGGTTCTGGTTATTCATGCATCATACATGATAATATCTTATATATTGCTACTACCAATGGTTTATATAATGCTCCCCTTTATGAAAATAAAGACCTCAGTTTTGTAAAATCCGCGTTTACGCCTGTTCAAAATGCACGCGGGCAGGTATGGAATATTTCAGAAGTAAATAACCAACTACTTATTGGCCACCACGAAGGCGCTTATCAAATTGAAAACAATACCGCTATACCTATTGACCGATCAAGCGGTTATTGGACTTTTTTGCCGTTGTCAGGTATGCAACCTTCGCCGGTTATGATTGCAGGAACTTATAAAGGAGTAAAATTTTTTAGATATGATAATGGGCATTTTGTTCATGATGATTTTGATGCGCTTTTTGAATCGGCTCGTTTTGTTACGGTAGATAATAATGTTATATGGGTATCACATCCTTATAAAGGTGTGTTTAAAGTGTCGCCTTCCAATAATAGTAAGCCCTCAGTAACACTATACAATGAAAAATATGGATTATCAACACATGAGAACTACATCTTTAAAATTAAAAATAAGATAGTTGCCAGTACAGAAAAAGGTATACATGAGTATAATGCCGGCAAAGACAGGTTTGAGCCTTCTGACTTTTTTAAAAATATTTTTAAAAATAAAATCGTCCGTTATCTCAAGGAAGACTCATCGGGTAATGTGTGGTTTGTGTTTGATAAAAGCCTTGGCGTAGTAGATTTTTCTGCCGGTGTGCCAAACGTAATATATATAAAGGAGCTGAATAATAAAATGGTTAGTGGTTTTGAACAGGTATATCCAGTAAATGATAATAATATTTTGTAGGCGCGGAGAAGGGATATTTTCATATTAACTATGCTAAATATAAAGCACATAAGCCCACACTGACTATACAGTTCAGGCAGGTTCGCTCCATAGGTAAAACAGACAGCCTGCTGTTCCAGGGCTATTTTAATGATGTGGATGAACCGCAGG
Organism: Agriterribacter sp.; assembly: GCA_044223805.1. GTDB lineage: Bacteria > Bacteroidota > Bacteroidia > Chitinophagales > Chitinophagaceae > Agriterribacter. Next base: position 5,346 of record JBGALP010000268.1, on the reverse strand, counting down.
TACAGCATCTAACGCCATCACTATCGTATCAATCAAACAGTTTTCATTTTGAATTTTCCTGTCCCCTGTATGAACAACAATCCAATATTCAGTATAGTTATTTTTTAAAGGGATATGATAATCATTGGTCTGACTGGAACAATAAAACAGAAAAGGAATACACCTATCTGCCATCCGGCACCTTTTCTATCAATTTCTCATAAAAGCGAGCAATAACCTGGGAGCAGAATCTGCAATAAGCAGTTTTGCTTTTGTAATCTTGCCTCCATGGTACCAAACCTGGTGGGCTTACTGCGTTTACACTTGCCTGTTAATATTAGGGTGCTATTTGTTATACCGCTGGCAGAAAAATAAATTTATTATTCAGCAGCAGCGATATGAAGAAAAACAAAAAAGATTACGGGATATACACCAACTGGAACTGGAAAAAAGCGAAAAGGAAATTGTAAAGCTGCGGAACGAAAAACTGGAAGCGGAGATAGATCATAAAAATAAAGAGATGGCCTCTGCCACCATGCACCTGGTTAAGAAAGGAGAATTAATAACCAAAGTAAAGGATGAATTGCAGCGGCTCAATAAAGTTGTAGAAGAAGACAAATCGTTTGATGCAATAAAGAAAATGATAAAAGCCTTAGATGAAGATGATAAAATGGATGAAGACTGGGAGCATTTTACCATCCATTTTGACAAAGTACATAACGACTTTTTTATAGCGTTAAAAAAACAGCACGCTAATCTTACCCCAAGCGAATTGAAGTTATGCGCGTATCTTAGAATGAATCTCAGCACAAAAGAAATGGCGCAGTTAATGAATATCTCCGTGCGCGGTGTTGAGATAAGCCGTTACCGGTTGCGCAAAAAATTACAAATCCCTACTGAGACCAACCTGTTTAATTATTTGCTGGATTTTCATACAAACGGCAAGGCGAATGGTTAATGGCGAAAGGTAAAGGGTAGGCGCGAAGGTCAGTCTACAAAGTAAGAGATGAGAGAAGTCAATCATAAGTAACAGGCACGAAGCGATAACCACTTGCCACGCTACCTGCCTCAAGTACCGCCATCATGAACATACATTCTAACTGTTGCAACTTAAACCTGTAACTTTACAATTCAATTTTAAACTTCAAAAACTTACTACTTCGCCTTTTGGGCGCTGCTTTGTATTGTTGAACAATATTTTTATGGAAATAAATGCAGATCTTAAACTTGCGGTATTGATTGATGCAGACAATGTTCCTTACGCCAATGTAAAGAGTATGATGGAAGAGATCGCCAAATATGGTACACCCACCTTCAAAAGAATTTATGGCGACTGGACAAAGCCTCAGCTATCGGGGTGGAAGAAAGTGTTATTAGAAAATGCTATCACACCAGTTCAGCAATACAGTTATACTACAGGAAAAAATTCAACGGATTCTGCGCTGATCATTGAAGCAATGGACATACTCTATACCGGGGGAGTGGATGGTTTTTGCATTGTATCGAGCGACAGCGATTTTACCAGGTTAGCTATAAGACTGCGTGAAGCAGGCAAAAAAGTATTTGGTATTGGCGAGAAAAAAACGCCCGCTCCTTTTATCGTCTCCTGCAATAAATTTATTTATATAGAAATATTAGAAAAAGAAGAAAAACCTGAAGCGTTACACAAAAAGGAAGATCCTAAAAACCATCAAACGCACACCTGTTGTATCTGCCATTAGCAGAGACTTAATTAACCTTATCTCCACCAGTATCAATGATATCGCGGAAGATGATGGTTGGGTTTTTCTTGGAACACTCGGAAGCCTTATATTAAAAAAGCAACCTGACTTTGATCCTCTCGTAATTATGGGTTTAAAAAACTTGTTGATATTATTAAAAGTATTCCTTCTATTCAAATAGACGAGCGACATTCGGGCAAAAATAATATCTCACATTTTTATGTGCGGACAAAAAATAAAAAATATGGACAGCGTATCATTCCAGCCATGATAAGTGAGGCATGTAACATGGCGACAGCGCCGGTGGCTTTTCCGAAGAAAATAATTTTGCACCAGATCGTGTACACCCACCATGTGCCTTGCAAGTACCTCACCACATTATATCTTCCCGTTCTTTATTTCATCCACCACTCCAGGATCAAGCAGTGTTGAAGTATCGCCTAATTTATCCACTTCACCTTCTGCTATTTTGCGCAATATTCTGCGCATGATTTTGCCACTTCTCGTTTTGGGTAAACCACTTACAAATTGTATCCTGTCTGGTTTGGCAATAGGACCAATAATGCGGGAAACGGTTTGCATAATGTCTTTGCGGGTATTGTCTTCATCTCCATGAAGGCTGCTCACGATTACGTAGGCATATATACCTTGCCCTTTTATATCATGCGGAAATCCAACAACTGCGCTTTCCACTACACTCGCATGCATATTGATCGCATTTTCTACTTCAGCCGTTCCAATACGATGACCGCTCACATTTAATACATCATCCACTCTACCCGTAATGCGATAAAAGCCTTCATCGTCTTTCATTGCCCCATCACCGGTAAAATATAAATTTTCGTAAGTGGCGAAATAATTGGTGCGGCAACGCTCGTGATCGCCGTAAGTGGTTCTTAAAATGCCCGGCCATGGGGCTTTAATACACAGATTGCCTTTATACAACCCCTCTTCATTTTTTTCTGTTACTTCTACACCGCGATCATCTACCAATATTGGTTGTACCCCCGGCATAGGTAAAGTGGCCCACGAAGGTTTGGCAGGAGTTACACCCGCAAGATTAGTGATTAGTACTCCGCCTGTTTCTGTTTGCCACCAGGTATCCACTATCGGGCATTTTTTCTTGCCAATATTTTCATCGTACCAATGCCATGCTTCTTCGTTAATAGGTTCGCCTACGGTACCTAACACTTTTAATGAAGAGAGATCTTTATTTTTAAGCGGATCAAGCCCGAAGCCCATTAAACTTCGTATAGCCGTTGGCGCTGTATACAGAATATTTATCTTGTACTTGTCAATTATTTCCCAAAATCTGCCGGCATCGGGCCAGGTTGGTACTCCTTCAAACATAACAGATGTTGCACCGGCGCTTAGTGGTCCATATAATATATAACTGTGCCCAGTGATCCATCCTATATCAGCGGTACAAAAATGTATTTGTCCATGTTGATATTGAAAAGCGTTTACAAAAGTGTAATTGGTCCATACCATGTAACCGCCATTCGTATGCACAACACCTTTGGGTTTGCCCGTGGAGCCGGATGTATATAATATAAACAAAGGATCTTCGGCATCCATTTCTTCTGCAGGGAAAGTTATTTTGCCATCTTTCTCCACCTGGCTTTCGGCATGTTCCATTTCATCTTCCCACCATAAATCTCTTCCCTTCAGCATAGATACAGGAGTTCTGGTGCGGGTATATACAATTACTTTTTTTACCGTTTTATTGCCTATCAATGCATCATCAATAATACTTTTCAGGGGAATATCTTTTGCACCACGGTAAGCCCCATCGCAGGTAACAATGTATTCCGCTTTTGCGTCCTCCAACCTGTCAGCAATGCTTTGTGCCGAAAATCCCCCAAATATCACACTGTGTATAGCGCCAATTCTGGCACAACCAAGTACTGCATAAGCTAACTCAGGCACCATGCCCATATATATACAAACCCTGTCTCCTTTTTGGACACCAATATTTTTTAATACCTGTGCAAACTGGCAAACCCTTTTGTGCAGCCGCGCATAGGTAACTACTCTAACTCTGTCTTCAGGATTGTTAGGTTCCCATATAATTGCAGGTTTGTCGGCATATGCGGCAAATGCCTGTCTATACAATTTTCTGTAATGTTAGTTTCGGCGAACCATTCTATTTTGGGTTCTTTAAAATTCCAGTTCAATACCTTATCCCATTTTTTTTCGCCACACAAAATTATCTGCTACATTACCCCAGAATGTTTCAGGATCGTCTACGCTTTTTTGATATGCTTCTTTATATGCTTCTAATGATTTGATCTGGTAGGGATATGACATATAGCTAAACAATTATGGTTTTTAATTTAGAGGGCTTAAAATTAATCACATTCAGTTGAATACAGCAAATGTTATTCGTTTTACAGGCATAATTCAAAATGTAAAAAAGTGTTGTGTAGCCATATTTAGTATATTCAACTTTTAATTTGCTTGCATTCAAAATGGCAACATCCACCAAAGGTATCTGGAAAATTATTGGCGCTTCATCTGTTGGTACACTTATAGAATGGTATGATTTTTATATTTTTCAGCAGTCTTACGTATTGCCAGCCAGTTCTTCCTAAATCAAATCCAGCTTATAGGCGTTATTATCTACATTAGCCACATTTGCGGCGGGATTTATTGTAAAGCCGTTTGGCGCATTGGTATTTGGTCGTTTGGTGATATTGTGGGACGCAAGTACTTTTTGCTTACATTGATCATCATGGGTGGTTCCACTTTCGCTATAGGGTTAATTCCATCCTATGAAACCATTGGCTTTGCTGCACCTATAATTGTATTGCTGCTGCGTTTATTGCAAGGGTTAGCGCTGGGAGGAGAATATGGTGGAGCAGCAACCTATGTAGCAGAGCATGCGCCGCCCAACCGACGGGGGTTTTATACTTCGTGGATCCAAACCACTGCTACTTTAGGATTATTTGTGTCACTTGGTGTTATACTATTAGTAAGGCAGGGCTTGGATTCAGACATTACCGTTTCCATCCGCAAGTTTAATGACTGGGGCTGGCGTATACCATTCCTGGTTTCTATTATTTTGGTAGGCGTATCGGTCTATATCCGTTTAAAAATGAACGAATCTCCTTTGTTTGCCAAACTAAAAGCAGAGGGAAAAACATCTTCCAATCCTTTAAAAGAAAGTTTTGCGCACAAAGCCAATCTTAAAATGGTGTTGCTGGCTTTATTTGGTGCCACCATGGGGCAGGGTGTTGTGTGGTATACGGGACAGTTTTACGCGCAGAATTTTATTGAAACGGTATGCAAAGTTGATTTTGAACAATCACGTACCATTTTAATATGGGCCATTGTTTTTGCTACCCCATTTTTTGTAGTATTTGGCGCCTGGAGCGATAAAGTAGGGAGAAAATGGATTATGCTCGCCGGAATGTTTTTAGCTATTTTATTGTACAGGCCTATATATAGTGAATTTGTAAAAGATACGGACATAAGCGGCTATCAAAAACTTACGCCTGTTGCTGTTGGTGAAACCCAGGTAAAAAATGACATTATAAAAGCAGACTCCCTTATTACCAAAACAATAAGATATACTTATACTAACGGATTTGCCTACACGCAAAAGAATGTGGATACCGTTTTTGCCGGTGGCGTAAAACCTGTT
>JBGALP010000267.1:0-6397 GCA_044223805.1 Agriterribacter sp. | reverse complement strand
CATGCCTCCTTTATTTGTTGCAAAACAGGCGAACTCCTTCTTTGAAAAGAAACCTGTGTAATACATTTATTTTTTTTTGCCAACCATGCCAGCATGTTTGCCTGGTGCAAGGTTATTCCTAATGGCTTTTCAATGTATAAATGAAACCTGTTTTCCAGGCACCAAAACCATATATCCAGCATCTGCTCCGGCTGACCAATTGCATATACTGCATCAGGTTTGAGTTTAAGCAGGATCTGCTGATAATCGTTTTTTGATGACAGCGCATAAATATATTGTTCAGGAATATTATATTGATGTGCTGTTTGGCGTAAGCGCTCTTCATTAAAAGCAAAAATGCCAATGATCTCTACATCATTAAAAGACGCAAGAGAAGGATAATGCACCTTATTGGCGAAAGCACCGTTGCCTATGATACATATCCTTGCCTTCATTTTTTGATGACTGTTACTGCACGATTAGTTAAATGGGTGACCGTTTACGTTATGTTCAGGAAATAACATATGGCGCTTTATATTCTCCTTTAAGAAATTTATTGGCAGCTTCATTATTCGTAAATCTTTCTGTTTTTGCATTAAACTCCAGGTATTTATTACCCACTCTGTAGGCTATATCGGCAAGGTGTACCAATGAAGCGCTCAGGTGCCCTTGTGTAACATCTCCGTTTGGCTTTGTATTTAACCGAATACTGTCAATAAAATTTTTCTGGTGAAATTTATCAGGGAAATATCCTTTATCTGAATCAACAATTTTACCATCTACTTCCATCACCTGCCAGCCTACACCATGACGTCCCAGGTACATGATGCGCTCCGTACCATAAATTTCAATCCTGGTAGAATTTTGCGGCCAGTAAGGCCATTTGGTGCCATATCTTACTTCTCTGCCTTCTTTGGTCATATATGGTGTGCAGGAACCGCTTTCGCAGGTCATATCAAAATCGTTGAATTGGTAGGTGATATTGAGAAACTCCGGTGTTTCCTTCTTCGAATGAAAACCAACATTTCCTCCTGTACAGTAAACTGACTTAGGATGATCGGGATTTCCCATAGCAATACGCGCCAGATCCATTACATGGCTCGCATCGTCTGATAATGCACCACCACCATAACTCCAGAAATCAAGCCAGCCGCCACGACCGGTCATGCTGTGCCTGTTGGGATTATAAGGAACATGTTTAGCAGGTCCCTGCCATGCGTCCCAATTCAACCCTTTTGGTACAGCCGTATCTGGTACTGCTTCCCATTTTGAACCGCCCAGCAGGTTGTAACATTTTACATGTACAATATTGCCAAGCTTTCCTGATTTAATATAATCTCTCGCAGAAAATGCATAGGGTGCACTCCTGTTTTGAAAACCTATTTGTAATACTTTATTAGATTTTTTTACAGCCTCAATCAATTTTTGTCCTTCCCATATGGATAAGGTAGGATTCTTTTCTACATACACATGTTTGCCGGCCTGCAACGCCCAGATAGCAGCCAATACATGCCAGTGCTCAGGCGTAGCAATTACTACGGCATCCACATCTTTATCGTCAAATACCTTACGCATATCCGTTACAAATACGGGAGCGTATCCCTGTTTTTTGAAATATTCCTCTATATCTTTGGGAACTCCTTCAAGCGTTTCATTCACATCGCACATATATTTTACCTCCACATTTTCATTCTCTCTTACAATGCCTCCCAAAACATCCCGACCACGTCCACCGCAACCAATCAAAGCCAGCACTACTTTGTCGGCAGCGGAGCGATGCGTTTTTGTTGTAAAGGAAGAGCCTAATCCAATACCTGCAGCGCCAAGGGCGAGGTTACCAATAAAATCACGTCTTTGCATTACCGTTAGTTTTTAAAATCAATAAATAGTTTTGCTTTTCAGCATTACGAAAAATACTATTATTTAAGATTGTCGCTCCTCATATCATTTTCCGGTCAGCGAGGCACCGACCGGTAGTGGATTGCGATAATTTTATATACCCTTATTTAAGATACCTATCAAGGAACTCAAAACTGCCTTTACCATTAATGGTATGCGGCCCCACAAAATACTCAATCTGCACAGCGCTTTCAAGCCCTATCAGATCATAATATCTTTTCACCTTCGCGTATTCGTAATTCACCCACTCATCTGTACCTACTCCATCAAAGTGACCGCGTTCTACCATAAAAGGTCGCGGCGCTATCAGCGCGGCCATTTCAGCATAATTAAAGGTATGACCAAGATCCCATTCAGGCATATCATATTCTCCTGTATATACATAACCGAAATCATGTTCTGTAGTTGCTACTTTTCTTACCCACTCATTAAAATCTGCTGAGCAAATAGAGAGCATATAGCCTTTCACTATTGCAGGTACGCGCATGGCAGTTTTGCCTCCATATGAAAGTCCATAAAAAGCTATTTTTTGAGGATTAACAAAAGAAAGTTGTTGTAGCCATTCCACTATTCTTTGGTGCTGGCTTATAATTACAGAAAAGAGTGTAAGCCCAAGTGGATTAGCCTTCCGCTGAATTACCCTGAATTTATCTTCCCCACGGTAAGGGTTATGCGGCGCAAAGGTGATATAGCCTCTTTCTGCCAATTGTGTGGCAAATCCTTTGTAATAATGAAAGTTTTGTGCAGTTGAATCAGTAGTAACAGCGTCAGAAGGAAGACCTTCCAGCCCATGCTGACACACTACTACAGCGCATTTTTCACCTGGCGATATGCCCTTGGGCACAATTAATATGCCCCAGGCAAATACTTCATCACCAAATACATCCAATGTTACTTCATAGCTTGTCCATTTTTCAGATTGCTGATATATTCTTGCTTTTACATTTGATGATCCTGAAGGTGTTGGAAGTTTTCCTAATACCTGCCAGAATTTTTCGCGTTCCTCTTCTCTTATTTTTTCCTGCGCTAACCCATCGCCTTTCAATTTGTCCCAGAAATTGTTGTTCCTTGTTCGTTCACAAATAGCCAGCACATGTTGCACATGATTGCTCATTTCACGAACAGTATGTTCCTGACGCTTCTCATTGTTTATCCAATCTTTAGTTTGAATAATAGTGACAGGAGCTTCTATTTTTTGCTGCGGTTTTACATGAAGTGCTTTCAAAAAAAGAGTAAGCGAAACTGCAGAAAAAGGTTGTAACGCCGCTCCTTTATTATCCTGTACAAAAGTGAATTGATCAACCGGAGCAGGCAATATTTCCTTTGCCCGGATAAATTCAGCATATGCACTTTTTAGCAGTGGTGTTGTAAGTAATCCGGGTGTAGCATCCGAGTTTGCGTGAATAATTTCCGGCGCTTTTGAATGTTCAATCACCAATGATCGTGGCCATACCATGGCAGCCAGTTCAGCATCCCCAAAGGTTTTTAGCAATCCACATACATTCCGGTATATCGGTTCCTTCCATAATTGTTCACGCGCATCAAAATATCCACTTACTAATGTAGATGCAATGCGCTGATCTAAAGCCGCGGCATATAATGCCAACATTCCACCTTCTCCATAACCGGCCACACCAATGAGAGGCGAATTGTTTTCAGATTGATTTCTTGAATCGAACCAATCTATTGCAGCGAATATTTTCTGTAACTCATAGCCTATTACGTGGCGGCCAACAACATATGCCTGGCGGTAGATCCATTCGCGATGAGGCTGTTTGGTTTGCAATCCCAGGGAGGGATTCCCAGAATATTTGAAATCACGATTTACTAAAGTGGGAATCAATATTTCGGCACCAGCCCGTACGAGATTTAATGCTGCGCCAAAACAAGGTGCCCCAGGTTGCTGCAAACCAGCCAAAACTTCTGGTTGTATATCAGCGTCCGGAATCATCACTATACGCGCAACAGCTTTTCCTTTGGGTTTAAGTAACAAACCTTCAGCTGATAATCCTTCAATTGCATTCCACCTTACGGCAGCAATACTGCAGTATGTATTTTCAACAGTGAATGGTTTTAATTGATCGTTGCTCAATACCTGCATTTCGGGCGCTGTTCTTTCTTCTGCAATACCCAGTATATGCGTCAATGTTTCACGTTGCGGAATTATGGATTTTTGATATGCTGCATCAGAACTGAAATCTCTTTTCCATAAACCGGCACGTTGTTTTTGTAAAAATGTTGTTTCTTTTAAAAGAAAGTTATTCACCCCTTCTACCATCTTAGCAGATAAGTCTCCCTGCTCCGTAAGGGGCGTGCTGCCAAATGGAATAGCTGTTTGTGCGTAAACATTTGAAAGCACAACAAAAAAGAAAACAATGATCAGGGAATAGCATCTTACCGGCAGAAAGCACTGTAACATGGATGTTAGTTTATACATTCCTGAGGTTTGATACATATAAAAATGAAGGACTGCCATTATATTTCAACAACTAAAATCTGCTACCCCTTAAAGCAAGTAAACCATGTTTGAATAATATTTAATACTGCATATTACCCGGGTAGTTAGAAATTTTAGCATCCACATTTATTTATTTCGCATCCGGAACCAGGTAATGAATCACATTTACAAACAGGTGTTGAACCGCAGGAGTATGCCAGTCTTCCCAATGCCCGAGTGAGGTATATACCACTTTGTTTTTTCCTGTATTGTTTACCCATAAAACCGGTTCTGGTTTTTGATTTGGAATTGTTCCGGTGAGCAACACCTGGGCATTGGGTGAGCGCAATGGCGCGTTTTTATATAACCAGTTTTTACTATTGAATCCTTCTGCGGGTACGCCTTTAAGTAAGGGATGCTGTTCCATTCCAGGGATAATATTAATAACCGTTGGTTCCTCTAGGTGATCATAATGTCCCTGGTAGTTTCCGCCTAACACTGCGCTGTCAAAAGTGGGCCATTGTTCCAGCAACCCTGATACTTTTTCTTTAGAAGCTACAACGGTACCACCTTCCCGCGGTACATTTCCTTTAGCATCAAAAGCATGACTGGCCGTCCTTATTCCGAATATTGGCTTGCCTCTGTTTACAAAATCTTTCAGCAGGGCCATCTTTTCAGGCTCCAACGCTATGCGACGGATAAATATAACCGCAAGATCCGCATCGTTCAATATTTGCATATTTTCAAGGTTATGCCTGCCGGGACCTTCCATTAAAGGAAATCCTGTTGAATATTCGCAATTATATCCCTCTTTCAATAACAACTCATGTCCGAATTCAGGCAAATGCTGATTGGCTTTATATTCTCCTTCCGCAGTTAAAAAAGCGACGATCGGTCTTTTATCGTTGCTGAAACGAAATTGTTTGCGTGCGGTAAAATCGGTTGAAACAATGGTTGGACAAACATACTTTTCAATATACTCAGCCATTAAACTGTTTCCGGTAAAATGAGATACGTATGGCCGCATTTTTGAATTGTACATCAGGTCCGTGAGGTCGCGCAGCAGCACCACATTCATTCCCAGCCTTATCATATTTCTTAAACCGAATGATCGGCCGATAACACACATATTGGTATGTACGCCCGTGAGAATAATATTTTTGATTCCTCTCGCTTTAAACAAACCTGCTAGCTCTGCACCGGCATCACTTATGGCATCGCCTTCTTTTATTTCTATGGCGTCATGCTGTTTTGTCCACACACCATGCGGAGCATCTCCGGCATCTTCACAACCTTCATCTGATTGATCAATCGGCCATTCAGCGCCTTTCTCTGTTTCAAGCAATCCATCGCCGATTATCTTCGCATATTTCTTGCTATAATATTTCTTTGCCAGTTTTCTGCCTGGGTAATCTTTATAATAATTCATACAATCGCTGGGCGCATGTACAATCAGCATTCCTTTTTGCCTGCCGATAGTAATTACTTCATTGATCTTAGGAGCCATCTCTCCCACTCTTTGCGTAGCGCCACTACACCAATGCTTGTCCCACATATCACATATAATGATCGCGGTTTGAGAAGGAAGCCATTGCTGTACTTCATGAGCAATAATAAATGCGCCTTTTTCTTCTTTTGAAGCCGGTCTTTTCTGGAGGGAGACAGTAAAGGGTTGTTCACTCTTTTTTTCCTGGGCTTGCACTGTAAAGGCAATAAAAATGGTTACCAGTAACAGTTGAATGAACGGATTGATTTTTTTCATGTGTACCATATAAAGTAAGTTGTGGCAATTTGTATAGCGAATATAGGTGCAAAGAATACATATATATTGGTTTGTTAGTGCTGATTATTAGCAGAGATTTCATTTATGTTATCATACCGGATAATTATAAGTGGAACTAAAGTCGTTTCAGCCATTCCTTTACTCAACACCAGTGTAAATCTCACGCAAAAAAAGGTGGCTTATTCGAATAATGGTATCAGTGCGGAGATAGCCTTGTAGTTGACTGGCAATAACATTAAGTGAGGTAGATTTTTTTGGATAATCTTACATTATCTCCCCGCTTTGCTAACGAATCAGAT
>JBGALP010000266.1:0-6424 GCA_044223805.1 Agriterribacter sp. | reverse complement strand
GCCATGCTGGGTGTTTTCCCGGAAGAAAGAATTGCGTTATTAAAAAAACTTCAATCAAAATACAGGTTATTTCTTTTTAGTAATACGAATGCTATTCACGTAGATGCATTCCGTAAAATGCATACAGATACTTTTAATACGCATTTTGACGACTATTTTGAAAAGGCATACTATTCTCACACCATGGGCATGCGTAAGCCCGAGAAAGCTTCCTATGAATATATCATCAATGAACAAAAACTCGATCCTTCCAGAACAGTTTTTATAGATGATTCTCTGGCTAATATTGAAGGTGCTATCAGCGCTGGTTTACAGGGGCTTCATGTAAAACCAGGAACTACAATACTGGATCTGGCATTATAATAAAGTGGATGGCTTAATAAGCGCCATTCATGGCAACGTTTAGTTCAGATCTTTGGTGTTAACCTCGGCGAGATTAGATGTTTATAGTAAGGTATCCATTAAGCCTCTATTATTCGGCCCCATCGGGGTCGCAGATCATTTTTCTTCATTCTATAAATACTATAAATATGTAATCCCTGCGGGATTAAAAGTCCAACTATGTTTTCAGGATTACGATAGCGATTAAACTTTTTCCATAACCCTAAATCTTAAGTCTCAACCTCTTTTTCTCCAGTAATCCTGCAATCCATATTACAAAAAAGGCTACGGCAAAACTCCTGATAATACCACCAACTCCCTGGCTCAGAAAACCTGGGTATCGGAAACCTATCAGTACATACAATGAATATAAAAGATAAGGAATGAGGTAGCAGGTTAGCGTACTTGTACCTGCGGGTCTGATTGCTGTAAACCAATGCTGGTTTCCTTTTATATCAATAAGGTATATCATCGCTTCAAAAACAAGAGTGCTGATGCCTATGCAGATAAATATCCAGGCTGGAGTAGCACGAATTTTTGAAATGCCTTCAGCATAAGGGCGGATTAATAGCCCGGATATGATCATGACTATACCAATGGCGGCAAATAATATCCATAACAATTTATCTTTTCCTTCTTTTGCAAGCCTGGTGTACAACAGAGAGATTACTACTCCTGCCATTGTTAAAGCGGTTGATGACGCATTGCTTATTACGGGTACTGACATTTTTAGTAATCCTGTGTGAGCGGAGATATTAATGATGAAAAAGATTATTACAAAAATGAGTTGCGTGATAAGTCTTCCATTGGATAGCAGAAACAGCAACGCACAAACGAGGTACGACCATCCAATGATGCCGAGTATACCCCACCAATGTGGCTTAAGTCCAACAGGCGCGTCTGCTTCTCCTCCCTTAAAAAAATATGCCATTACTAACAGCAATACTACTCCCATACCTTGTAAAAAATACCGCGTGTTTTTTTTCGTTTCCTTCGGATAATCGAGCCATATAAAAAAGAAAGCAATGGTGATCGAAATTTCCCATACTGGCTTTGGCAGTATGGCGGTTGCGTTATAGTTCTCAAGATTTACATGAAAAAAGCCCATCACCAATAATGCAAGTGATCTTGTGCATATATACAAAGCTACACTGTAAAACGAATCGCCATTATTTAGCCGCTTCTTTATGGCAAAGGGTAACGATAATCCTACTATAAAAAGAAATGCAGGGAAAATGGTATCTGCAAACCCTAATCCATCTGCTTTGGCGGGCACGTGTTTGATCCATTCAGGAATATTTTCAACACCATCCACATCATTCACAAAAATCATTAAGAACATGGTAACGGCTCTGAAAACGTCTATAGAAAGAAGCCTCGATAGAAGTTTATTATCTGTTGAGTTTATTATTGAAGCCATGATTCAGCGGGTATGTTAGTATGGTTCGGGAAAATGTGTTTGGGATTAAGGTACGTATATTTTGGATGTATTCTTACCTCCGGTTGTAATACTGCTGTTACTAACCGCCTTACTATCTTTTCAGTAAATTGTGCGGCTGTATAAAATATAGTTGATTCAATGATGTTTTTTTTACACTATAAATTGTTTGCATGAAAAGGTTTTTATTTTTGCTTTCTTCCATTTTATGGATCTTCTCTTCAATGGCTCAAACAAAAGAAAATAGCATTTCACTAACGGTAAAAACCAAAAGCGGTACACTTGAAGGTGTAAATGTATCGGGCATCAAAACATTCAAAGGCGTTCCGTTTGTACAGCCACCTGTAGGTGATTTGCGCTGGCGCGAACCACAACCTGTAAAAACCTGGACCGGCATAAGAAAAGCCGACCATTTTGGACCAAGGGCTATGCAATTGCCATTGTTCAGCGATATGCAATTCCGTTCTGATGGCGTAAGTGAAGATTGTTTGTATCTGAATATATGGACGCCCGCAAAGCAAGTGAGTGATCAATTGCCGGTGCTGGTATATTTTTATGGCGGTGGATTGATGGCTGGTGATGGATCGGAATATCGCTATGATGGTGAAAGCATGGCCCGTAGAGGAATAGTTACCGTAACGGTGAATTACCGGTTATCTGTGTTTGGCTTTTTCTCGCATCCTGAATTGACAAAAGAATCTCCACATAAAGCTTCCGGAAATTATGGATTTTTAGACCAGGCCGCTGCGCTGCAATGGGTAAAAGATAATATTACTGCTTTCGGTGGTAATCCAAAAAAAATTACCATAGCTGGTGAATCCGCAGGATCATTTTCTGTAAGCGCATTGATGGCTTCGCCTCTTTCACGCAATAATATTGCTGGCGCCATAGGCGAAAGCGGATCATTATTGGGAACAAGACCACTACAAACTTTAAAAGAAGCAGAGCAACAGGGTTTGGCATTTGGTGATTCGCTTGGTGCAAAGTCACTTGCAGCGTTAAGGGCATTACCCGCACAGCAAATATTAGATGCCACCAAAAACAAGCGGGTAGGCGGTGTAGTTATAGATGGATATCTCTTTCCTCAATCTCCCGTTGCTATTTATAAGGCTGGTCAGCAAGCAAAAGTACCATTGCTGGTAGGGTGGAATTCACAGGAAGGAAATTGGAACGGTATATTAAGCAAAGCTGAACCAACAAAGGAGAATTATACAAAGGCAGTGCAGGAAATGTATGGAGCGAAGGCGAAAAATATATTAAGTGTATATAATCCACAGAACGATGAAGATGTAAAACAGGTAGCTACTGATCTGGCTTCTGACCGCTTTATTGGTTTCAGTACCTGGCGCTGGAGTGATATACATGCCCAAACCGGAGCGAGTAAGGTTTACCGTTATTATTATGAAAGACCCCGTCCTGTTACAAAAGAAAACCCTTCTGCGGCTACCTCTGGCGGAGCCGTACATTCAGCAGAAATTGAATACGCGCTGGGTAATCTTCCAACCAACCGCGTGTATGACTGGCAGCCGGATGACTACCTTGTATCCGACATTCTGCAATCTTATTTCGCCAACTTTATAAAAACCGGAAATCCAAACGGATTAGCGCTGCCTGAATGGCCGGTAGTTACTCCTGGTAAGCCGGCAGAGGTAATGCATATTAATGTAAAGACGGAGGCATTGACTGAAAAATACAGAGATAGATATTTGTTGCAGGAAAAATTGGGGAATTAAATTGTTTGTACAGATATGCTGTAGAATGAATACCTGGTTTAATTTGACTACAATTGTTGCTAATAATGTCATTCAAAGAATTACTCATTGAATTCGATAACATTCTAAAGGAACTTAACCCTGTAGAATATAAAAAACTTTTGCCCCCTTTATCTTCAGATGAAGTAGAAAAAAAGTTAAGGGGATTAGGAATTCATGATGATGATTTTAAAGCTTTTTACAAATGGAAAAACGGAGAAAAAAGAAGTTCTTATTGTGAAATGATGGAGTACGGTGGACCTCTTTCAATTGAACAGATATATGAAACAATATCTGGCTATCATAATTATGACCCAATGCTGGTACCACTTATAAGTGAAGGAGAGGAAATGCTTTTATTTAACAAGAAGCCTGGTAAAAATTATGGTAAGATTTATTTTTATTCAATTCCACAACTATATATTGATTTTCCCATTAGTTATTACGACTCAATTACTTCAATGATAGAAACAACTATTGCAGCTTATAAGAAAGGATTATATGTCTACGATTTTAATCGAAATAAATTAAAATTTGATTACTACAAGCTTCATGACTTTATTAAAAGTATGAATCCTCAGTCTATGTTTTGGACTGATCATAACAGTCTAAATCATGAAGAGTGGTATGAAATTTAGATTTATTTTCCTCACGGCAATCTGTGGAATTAAAACCTATGAGGTTAGCTGCCCTGATGCTGCGCTGCAAACCTCATAGGTTTATTATCTTAGAACTACCTCAACAATATTTTCAGCGTATACAACCTCGCATCTCCGCAATAAATAGGCAATTATTTAAGCCATACTAATAATCGAAAATATCTGAAAACAACCTACCGGATTTCTGCATAAATGAAATTTTAATTAGTTTCAGGTTAATTATTTTTTAACTATTGTTCAACACTAAACCTAACTACATGTGTAAGAAAATCGGGTTCTTTTTTTTGATTGCTGTTTTTTTTCAAAATGCTTTATCTGCTCAAAGTTTAATGCATAGTTTTGGCGCAAACATTTCTGTTTTATATGGTAAAATAACTTCACCGTCTTCATCTGCGAGTTTCGCTGTAAGTCAAACCAATCTCTCTTATTTTCCCAGGTATAATTTTATTGAAAATGAAAACTCCTCTGTAAGTGTTGGACTGCCGGTAGGTGTAGGTATTGGCATTGCGTCTAATACCTATGGAGGCGATGCCGGCGTACTGTTTGCCTACGATATACCGGTGGTCGTAGACTATAACATTGGCTGCAAGTCTACTATGGAAAATGAAAGAAATTTTGGTGGCTATGTGGGTGCAGGCTTCGGCTATTACAAAGTCAATATTTCAAAAAGTGTTTATTCAGATTTTAATGGCTCTACCTACGGCCCTATTGTCAGGGGCGGTGTTCGCTTTAGTTCGTCAAAGGAAGGATGGAATGGTCATGGTATTAGTGTGGGCGTTTTTTATAAAAAGGGATTAGAAAAAGATAAGCTGAATACCGTCGGGTTTAATGTTTTTTTCGATTTATAAGCATATCAATATTATAGCGTATGAGAAGAATGATGATAACTTCATTTTTTGTTGTTTATTGTAGCACTGTATTACATGCACAGCAAAAAGATTTTGAAGGCTCTATTGCCTACCATGTAAACTTTACTTCAAAGGTGGAAGGAGTAAGCGCGCTTGCCTGGAAAAACCTGATGTTTTCAGGCGACAGTTTGATTATGGTTTTTAAAGGTGCCAACGCTGTAGGAACTACCGGCTCCATCACCTACTATTATCGCCCTGATAAACAAAAGTTATACATGAAAATTAAAGGGATTGATACCCTTTTTTATCTCGACTATCATTCTGACACAACAACGGTAAAAAGTATTACAAAAAATGCAGATCAAAAAAAAGTAGCAGGCTATAATTGTAAATCTATAACAATGGTAACCGGCATGCATACAATGAAATATTTTTATGCGCCTGATCTGTACAGAAATCCGGATTACGACAAAGATTATAAAATCGGCGGCGGCGATGTGCTTTCAAGGGAAATAGCTTCAATATGGCTTGAAGGGTTTGAGCACTTTAATTATTTTGACATACAACAAACCTGTTACAGGGTTCAGCCTTCAGCTGTAAACGATAACATATTTATTTTACCTGACTTACCTGAAAAGGTATTTTCTATGTCATCTATAAAGAAGGAAGCACAGTTCCCTGGAAAAGAAAATGGGTGGATCCGTTATATTCAAACTAATTTGAAAGGTGAATTGGCCGCGAAATATGTTAAGATTCCCAAAGGAGAAACTACTGCCTTACAAACCGTGGTTGTTGATTTTATGATTTCAGACCAGGGACTGCCGGTAAACATAATAGTACTGAATAAAGATGAAGTACACTCAAAACTCGCGGCTGAAGCGGTAAGAGTAATAGCGGAATCGCCCGTGTGGAAGCCGGCTACCGTATTGGGCGGAAAAACAATTTTTCATGGGACACAATCCATAACTTTTCAAGCAACGAAATAAGGCACCGCAGTTTCAGGTAAACCTGGAATTGCAGACAAATCAACAAAAAAGACGTTAAGTGAAATGAAAGAGAATGATAGTTATGTTCAACACTATAGTACTCAAATTAAAGACGGATATCAGCGCGCATTAAATACCGGTAGAAAATATATACTCAAATTAACCAGGCCTAATAAAATTACCGGGCCATTGAAAGAAGCGGCAGCTATTCGAAGGGAAGGTTTATTATAAGATAAATAGATACTATGTCAACTTTGTTGTCTACGTCTCCAGTTGAAAATGCAATGCTAACTGAAATAGCAGAGTTTGGACTTTTTAAGCGCCCTACTGTTAATAAGTTGCATTATAGTGCTAAACCATT
>JBGALP010000265.1:0-6458 GCA_044223805.1 Agriterribacter sp. | reverse complement strand
AAGGCTACCCTGCTTATTTCTTTTGAAAGAAATACCGGCTTGGGATGCCCGCCTTGCTGCGCCATCACTGGTGTTATAACTATCCACAAAAATGATATAATCAGCAGGTAATGTTTCATCATAAAAAATACAGGCAGCTACACGAAGTAACCACCTGTTCTCATTAGTGTATCAATAACCAGGATTTTGTTTGAGTAAAGGAACGCCGTCTTTGGCGCTTAAATCAATTTCTACCTGTGGTAATGGAAGGTATTCATTCTTGCCCGCCACAAATTGTGCACTCTGCAGGTGTCCTATTCTTGTTTTTTCCACGCTCAGATAGTTGTTGATATATTCAGCAGCTATTCCCCAACGCACCAGGTCGAAAAAGCGATGACCTTCCATAGCCAGTTCCAGCCTGCGTTCAAAGCGAACAGCCTTTCTTGCAAAATCCTTATCGCTCCATGCATCACTATAAGGTTCTACAAGATAGTCAGCAGATGGTGATCCTGTAGAATAATCAATATCCACAGAACAGCCGGTTTTAGCCCGGTTCCTGATCATGTTTACAT
The DNA here is from genome assembly GCA_044223805.1 of Agriterribacter sp. Classification (GTDB taxonomy): domain Bacteria; phylum Bacteroidota; class Bacteroidia; order Chitinophagales; family Chitinophagaceae; genus Agriterribacter. The sequence continues at coordinate 5,907 of JBGALP010000265.1, read as the reverse complement.
ATTCTCTTGCTTTATCAACACTTCCTACTTCTATTTCACATTCGGCTGCCCATAATAAAACATCAGCGTAACGGATAAGATTATAATTGACTGCGCTGGTTTGTAAATAACCCTGGGCATAATAATCGCTGTAAATACCGTATTGATCATAACGGTAAACACCTTTAATGTTAAGATAAGGACCTCCAAAATCGTGGCTATTAATCCAGTCTTTGCCGGGATTTGGTGACCCGTAATTATAATCAAGATAAAAAACACCGCGACGTCCAACAGTATAGTCTAACCGGTGATCAACCGTTCCCTGGTAAGGTACAAACCAATCCCACGATTCAATATTCATATCGTTGGTCATATTGGTTACATTAAAGGTATCCAGCATGGGCAACCCATTCGCATCGGTTTTAAATGCATTTACCAGGTCATATCATTAGCCATATTGGTTACATTAAACGTATCAAGCATAGGTAACCCATTCCCATCAGTTTTAAAGGCGTTAACCAAATTAAAAGTGGGTTGTTTCCATGTAGTATACCAACTGGAAACCGGCCAAGTGGCAGGTACATTGGTTGCCTCACCTATATTTGAATTGAACCCGTTGGATCCATCATTAACCGAATACTGTATCTGAAAAACCGCTTCAGCGCTGTTTTCTTTTGTAGCATCAAAATTATCCCAATAGCATGGGTTTAAACCATACGCAATGCCTTGTGCATTTTTGCCATTGGCAATAATAGTATTGAGTAAGTCGTGAGCCTCGTTGAACTTCTTCTGAAACATATATACTTTAGCCAGGTAGCATGCAGCAGCCCATTTGTTTGCCTGCCCTTTAAACTGTTTTATTTCTGAAAGATTTTCATACGCATATTTAAAATCAGCCTCAATCTGCGGCCAGATATCCGCCTCATTAGATACTTTGAAATCAACTACATTTTCATCAATAAAAGGAACCTTGTTCCATAATATTTTAGCCTGAAAATGATAATGCCCACGCAAAAACCTCGCTTCGCCTGTAGCGTCTTTCTCTTCCTGCCCGGTCATATCCTTTGCTTTTGGAATAGTGCGCAATACCGTGTTGGCCCTGGCAACACCATCATAAATGGCTTTAAATTTGTTCAGCACATAAGTATAAGAAGGTGCAGTTAAAAATTCTTCAATGCCAACACCTTCTGGTTCATCATTGGTTGCTCCGGTTCCACCCCTGAAAGCATCTCCTGAAGTAACATCGCTCCATTGCCAGTTAGTGCCTGAAGTTGTCCACCAGCGGCTGCTGAGCGACATGCCGGTTAAATCGTGATAGGTACCTACCAGTAAGGATTGAATGCCGTTCTTGCTCGCAAGCGCTTCTTCAGTTACCGCAGTAGTATTAATGGGTGTATCCAAAAAACTTTTATTGCAACCGCCCGCAATAGCAGCAATCAGCATTAAAACACTTAAATACTTTTTCATATTAAAGAATTAATAAGTCAATTATTTTATTACAAACCAAGGTTAACGCCGAAAATAAACTTGCGTGATACGGGATAGAATCCGCCAAAATCGATACCGATATCTGTTGGGGAGCCACTGCTTACTTCTGGATCTAACCCACTGTATTTAGTAATGGTAGCAAGGTTATATGCCTGTATATAAAACCGCAGCCTGCTGATGCCTTTTAATTTCAACATAGTATAGCACAGTTGTACATTCTTCAACCGCACGTAGGATCCATCTTCTACAAAAAAAGAAGAAGGACGATCATCGCCTAAACTTCGTCTATCGTATATAGGTAGTTTGGCATTCGGATTAGTTGGGCTCCAGGTATCCAGAGAGCCTGCGCCCAGCGCCCCCGGCCATTCAGAAGCAGTACGCCAGTAGTTGAATATTTTATTACCAACAACACCCTGTATAAAAATACCCAGGTCGAAATTGCCATAATACAAATTGAGGTTGAACCCGAAATTGAACTTAGGATGAGGGCTGCCGATGTAAGTACGATCCTTGTCATCAATAACCCCATCTTTATTCAGATCTTTAAATTTAAAATGTCCTACACCTGTTGTTGTTGTGTAATTGGCTTGCTTTGCATGATTGAGTATTTCTGTGCTATCCTGGAAAATACCTTCATACTCGTAACCATAAAAGCTTGATATAGGTCTGCCTACTTCCGAACGTGTCAGATTAGTTTGACGGGCATACAATCCACCAAGAATAAATGACTTTGGATCGCCGTCAATATATTTTACATTGTTTTTGTAAGTGCCAATATTAAAATTCACATCATACTTAATTAATCCCCTATCAGGCCCGCGATAACCCAATTCAAGTTCTATACCCTTGTTGGTAAATTTCATGATGTTTTTTACAGGTGCAGCAGCATCGCCTTGCAAACCCGTAACTACAGGGGCAAACAATAAATGGTCAGTAAGCCGGTTGTACCAACTAAAGCCTATGGTTAACCTGTTGCCAAACAGCGCCGCATCAAAACCAAGATTAGTGGTTTTGTTCACTTCCCATTGGAGTAACGGATTACCTATCTGGGATAAAGCTATACCAGGATTGGCGGCGTTATTAGCACCCCCAAGATCGTAATATGTATAATTAGGATTGTTATAGTAAAGATTGTATACTTTATCCGCGCCAACATTATCATTACCCGACTGACCTATTGCAGCTCTCAGCTTTAAATCGTTTATCCAACTGATATCCTGCATAAATTTTTCCTTGCTTACTCTCCAGCCGGCTGAATAAGAATAGAAAACGCCATATCTTTTATCAGGAGTAAATCTTGAAGTACCGTCTCTTCTTATTACAAAATTCAAAAGATATTTATCAGCATAAGCATAGTTCACGCTGCCAATTTGTGAAATGAGGCTGCTTTTGCCAACACCACCGTATTGAAGTATGGAGCTAAGATTTCTTCTTCCTGTACCATACACCTGAAAACCGAAAGTAGTAAATGCCAGGCTATCATTTCCACCACCCACATAGCGGGAATTATATGCTGATGTTTCATACGCTACAAAAGCGTTTATCTTATGACGTTCTGCAATATTTATTTCATAAGAAAGTTTCATGGTATTACGCCATTCTATACCATACCCAGCGGTTTCTGAAAACTGGTCAAACTGATTGGAGTAAGCCTCTTGTGGATAAGGCATTAGATAGCTCCTGTTTTGATACGGCGTATAGTCAACATTGATTTTGTTTTGAAAGATCAATCCCTTTATGGGTTCGATTTCTCCGTACGCGGAAGCCAGCATTCTTGCTGAATATCCTTTAAAACTTTTGCTCTGCACTCTGCTTGTAACTGGGTTACCGCCCAGGTCCTGAGCACCCTTTGTTCCGGCAAGGTTGCCTGCTATATCATATACAGGTAATAAAGGCGATGCTCCGTATATACCTGCAACCACATTTTGATCTGTATGATCTGATATAGTGTTACCCTGTGAGTAAGCGAACTGCATGTTCTCTCCAAACCTCAGCCAGGGTTTTACTTTAAATTCCGTGTTTACGCGGAATGAATAGCGGCGGAAATAAGAATTAAGTAATGTTCCCTGATTGTCGAGATAATTGAATGCAAGCACATAATTACTTTTATCTGTAGCTCCACTTAATGTAAGCTGGTGGCTTTGTGTAAACGCTGGTTTAAAAGCTTCTTTCCACCAATTAGTTCCTGATTTGTTTGTTTCTATGATTCTGTAATCATTCAGATTGTATAATGAAGCCGCCGCTCGTGGATCATTAGCAGCTACCCCAAGATTTGTAGGTCCTCCGGTTTTTTCAATTACAAAATCAGGTAGAACAGGACTGGTACCGTTGCCATACAAAGATGAACTGGGTGTTTGACCTCCGTTGATATATGATTGCCACAATGCATCTGTATATTGCTGCGGGGTTAACATTTTTGGAAATTTTATCATCGACTCACTGCCTATATAACCATTGTATTCAAGCCGCGGAGTGCCTGTTTTGCCCCGTTTTGTGGTAATTACAATTACGCCATTTGAACCTCTTGCACCGTACAATGCAGTATTGGCCGCATCTTTTAACACGGTTATGGTTTCAATATCATTGGGGTTAATAAGATTAAGACCACCCTTGGTTTGAATACCATCAATTACATACAAGGGATCATTATCACCAAATGTTCCCACACCTCTTATTCTTACCACTTGCTCATTACCCGGTCCGCCTTGTTCGCTTACTGTAACACCGGCTACGCGCCCCTGCAATACTGAAGTAACATCAGCCACAGGTGTTTTGGCAATCACATCTGCTGAAATAGTAGAAACCGCTCCTGTAACATCACGCTTTGATTGCCTTGAATAACCGGTTACCACCACTTCGCTTAAAGAATTATTGCCATCCTGTAGCTCTATATTTACTTCTATCGTTTGTCCATCTCCAATAGTTATAATACGGCTTGCACTGCGAAAACCAACTACAGAAACCTGGATGGTATATTTCCCTGGCCGCACCCCGGTTATACTAAACATACCATTTGCGTCAGCCGAAGTGCCTTTATCTGTGCCTACAATCAATATGCTGGCACCAGGAATTGGCTCTCCTTTACTGGTAGTTACCTTTCCTTTTATAGTCCCGTCGGCAGCGGGTGCAGTACCTGTTGCCACATTATTAGCCACAGTTTCCTGCGCACTTTCTTCCGCCGGAAAAATCACAATATTATTCCTGATTACCTTAAATGAAAGCGCAGTATTACTTAATACTGTTTCTATTATTTCTTTTACATTATACCTCCCTTCAGCCAGAGATATATTCGTATAGTTTTCAATCTGCTTTCTGTTATAAGCAAAACGAAACACGGTTCTATCTTCAATCTTTCTAAAAGCGGCACGTAATGATTCGTTTTTTAATTCCAGGTGAATAGTAGTTTCTTCCGGAGTTTGTGCCTTTCCTTCTTTAGCTATGAGCATTTGTCCGCTGCAAAAAATAATACATAACAAGGAAGTTAATCTCATAAGCCATGATTTACAATTAACTCGGCTGACCTCCAGGCGCAAGCAATTCTGCCCGGCGGCCGTAATTTTAAAATGCATAGTTTTGATATGTTTTAAATAGTTAAACCAGATTGTTTGAAACATTGCATACATCCCGGGCGCAATCCGGGGTGTATTTTTTATTTTAATAATTTATGGACCTGCTAAAAGCAGGTGCATAAATAAGCCAGCAACTGGCATATAGTGTTGTTTAATATCAGTTACAACCATTTCCTTCAATTTTTATATTGTTGTTAGAAATAGAATATTGCAGTTTCGATACAGTACATATTACATCAAGCATCTGCTCCAGGCTGTCATCTTCTGTAAACGTGGCGGTAATAGTACAAAGCGCCGTTTGAGGGTTCACTACATCAATATGTACATCAAAGCGTTGCTCCAGTTGCTGCATTGCTTCCCTTATAGTAATGTCGTTAAAATATATTTCCGCAGGTTTCCATTTTAGTACCTCTTGCGTGTTTACTGTTTTTATTACTACTTTACTTGAAGTATCGTTAACAGATAATTGCTGGCTGGCCGTTAAAACACCCAGCGTTTTGGCATTTTTTAGTACCTGCACTTTCCCTCTTGTTACTGTTACCTCAATATGGTCTTGTAATGCATCTGCCTTTATATTAAATGCTGTTCCCAATACCTTAATAGTAACAGCACCTACATGCACAAAAAATGGTTTTGCATCTATGTGTTTTATATCAAAATAGGCTTCTCCTTTTAGATATACATCTCTTCGTTTTTCATTGAATGCTGCAGGATAATCTAAACTGGCAGCAGTATTGAGTGTAACTGTACTTCCATCTTTAAGATGAATGGTCTGCCGTTTACTATCAGCTTCGTTTACAGGTGCCGCTTGTTGGTGCGCAAATGAACTTTTAGTAGAAACATGTTTTGCAGGAATAAAGAAGTAAGCAGC
>JBGALP010000264.1:0-6499 GCA_044223805.1 Agriterribacter sp. | reverse complement strand
ACAAGACAACAATACAATCAACATTAAAAAATATACTCCCGATTTTTTTATCATATCGTAATTAATTGCTGCAAAAATAGGTTTTGAGTGCGATCTGCCCCATTTTATACGCTCATTTTAACGGCTAATTATGTGCAACGGCCGGAATTAGTAAATTCACGGTTGACAGTGCCGGATATTTTTCATAATCTTGTACAAGGTTTATTACAATCCCAATCTCATCTCACTTTTATCCAATCTTTCCATTCAAGTATCTCTTGAAAAGCCAGGCCTGTTAAGCAGTATATTCCACTGTTATAACAATTCCAGTAGATGTAATATCGCCATGAAAAGCTGATTAAAATCAGCCGATGAAATTTTTTACCCTCTGTATTATTGCTGTATGTTTCAGCATCAGCCTTTTTGCACAAAGAAATTGCGGCACCAGTGATTACTGGCAGCAACAGCTATCAGCAGACCCTGTATTGGCTCAGCGCTATAGCCAGATTAATATCGCTTCGGAAAAGCGTTTACAAATAAGCAACAAGGAACAAGGGAACGATATAAACGATCAAATGGTAATTACCATACCAGTAGTAGTGCATATATTATACAACAACACTGCTGAAAACATAACTGATGCACAGGTTCAATCACAAATAGATGTATTAAACAAGGACTTTAGCAAAGGCAATGATGATATAGGCAAAGTACCCGCCGCATTTGCCCCTTTTGCGGCAGACTGCAAAATAAAATTTCAATTGGCTTCTGCAGATCCCTCTGGGTTTTCGACTAATGGCATCGTAAGGGTTAAAACAGCTCAAACATCATGGAAGCAGGATGATAAAATGAAATACACGATGAATGGTGGCGACGATGCGTGGGACAGCCGCTATTATCTTAATATATGGGTATGCAATCTTTCGCATAGTCTTTTAGGCTATGGCACATTTCCGGGAGCAGTTAAAGAAAAAGATGGCGTAGTAATAAGGACAGATGTATTTGGCACCATCGGTAATAACAGCTCCGCATATAATAAAGGAAGAACCACAACGCACGAGGTAGGGCATTGGTTGAATTTAAAACATCTTTGGGGAGATGCTGATTGCGGAGATGATAATGTTGATGATACTCCGCGGCAAAAAACATACAATACAGGTTGTTCATCATTTCCTAAAATAACACCGGGCGGTTGTAATAATAATCCTGCAGGCGATATGTTCATGAACTTTATGGATTTCTCTGATGATGCATGTATTATTATGTTCACCAATGGCCAGAAAAGCAGGATGAGAGATTTATTCAGCGCGGCGGGCGCAAGAGCAACAATAGTAGCATCTACAGGACTAAGTAAACCCTGGAACGAATATACCAACACAGATTCTGCTTCATCTGTACCTGGCAATATCATAGCCTATCCTAATCCCGCTATAACCGATATCAGCTTTAAAAACAATAAAGGCATAGCTATCATTGCCGATATGTATGCTGTGTATGATGTAAAAGGAAAGCTATTAATGCAGGGTTACAATAGATCAACCATTACTATTAACCGGCTAACCCCTGGAATTTATTTTATTAAGATGCAATATGGGGAGCGTCAAAGAGTTTTAAGATTCTTAAAACAATAATATCAGTGTATATTAATATTTCTTTGGCATGCACTGCCCGGCTTTGGTATTATCTTTGACCGATATCTTAAAATCATTCTTATGAAACGAATTCTTCTTTTCGTAACCTTCTTTGTTTTTACATATACTGCCACGCACGCTCAGTTGCTCAAAAAAGTTTTAGGCGATAAAAATGATACAACAAAAAAATCTTCAGGAGTTCTTAATAATGTATTAGGGAAAGGTAGTAGCCTGAGCACCGATGATATTGCTGCCGGTTTAAAAGAAGCATTGTCTGTTGGCGCTGAAAAAGCAGGAAAAAATCTTTCCTCATTAAACGGGTATTTTGGCAATGCCGCTATAAAAGTATTAATGCCCGATGAAGCCAAAAAAGCGGAACAAAAATTAAGAGCCATTGGTTTAGGCAAGCAGGTAGATGATGCCATTCTTTCTATGAATCGTGCTGCCGAGGATGCAGCCGCTTCAGCAGCGCCAATATTTGTAAATGCAATTAAGCAAATGAGCATACAGGATGCCGCCGGTATTTTAAAAGGTGGCGACTATGCTGCAACAGATTATCTAAAAGGTAAGACAACTACCGCGCTTACAGCTTCGTTCAGACCGGTTATTGAAAAATCACTTGAAAAAGTAGATGCTACAAAATATTGGAACACTGTATTTACTGCTTACAATAAAATAGCGCTCACAAAAATAAACCCTGACCTTTCTGCCTATGTAACTGAAAAAGCATTGTCTGGTATCTTTTACCAGGTAGGACAGGAAGAACAACAGATCAGGAAAGACCCCCTCGCAAGAACATCTGATTTATTAAAAAAAGTTTTTGGAGGAAATTAAGCACGACAGCTTACCAACGTATAATATGGGTTGTATTTAAGTGCAAAAAGATATTAGCGAAATTCTTTTACACTGCCATCATTGTATCCAATAATTACTCTTTCGGCGGCGCCAACAAAAAGTCCATTCTCTACAACGCCCGGTATAGCGTTAATTTTTTGCTGCAAAGTTGCCGGATCTGGTATGGTTTTAAAATTACAGTCCAATATATAATTGCCATTATCTGTAACAAATACAACGTCATTTTTTTTACGCAGTGATATTTCGCATTTTAATTTAGCTAAATGTTTTGCAGTATGTTGCCATCCAAAGATCAATACTTCAACAGGTAAAGAAAATTTCCCTAACACATCTACCATTTTGCTTTCGTCAGCAATTACTATAAAACGTTTGCTGGCAGCAGCTACTATTTTTTCTCTCAGCAGCGCTCCTCCCCCACCTTTTATTAAGTTACGATGAGGATCTGTTTCATCTGCACCATCAATATCAATATCAATATAATCAACACTATCAAGACTGCTGATAGTAATCCCTTTTTCGGTAGCAATGCGTGCTGTTTCTTCAGATGTAGCAACGCTCACAATTTTCAATCCCTGGGCTACACGTTCTGCCACATAATGGATAGCCCAATATGCTGTAGATCCGGTTCCTAATCCTACCACCATACCATCTTCTATATAACTAACCGCTTTAAATGCTGCTGCCTGTTTCGCGTTCATTTTATTGTATTTCCCTGTAATATAAATTTTTTGCTTCCACCTTCATTCCGGCATTGTGTACTTGTATGGCAAATTTACCTTCTGTATATTCCGCATCGCTATAGCTCATGACTAACTGGTCTTTCACCCATATGTTTAGGCTATCTCCAACAGCTCTCACTCTCATGGTAAACCATTCACCATCTTTTGTTAATAACGCGGTAGCCTTACCCGTTGGTTTGCCTGGCTTCCATAACCAGCCTGTTGACGCTTCCTGGTTATTGCATATCTGAGCTTCATACCCACGTGGAAAACCATTGGGATTATCTTCAGGTTCATGCGCTCTTATGTATAAACCGCTGTTGGCTCCCTTGCCAAGATCAGTTATTTTAAATTCACCTTTTACTTCAAAATTTTTCACTACCGGATCTGCATACAAATGACCCAATCCACCTACACCTATTATTTCATCATCTTTTACCTTCCATTTTGCTTCTCCCCTGGAAGTCCACCCTTTCAGGTTTTTTCCGTTAAATAAAGATGTCCATGCAGGAGTTCTATTCCATGAACCGCTAATAACAATAATACAAACTAAAGCAACATATAACCTCAACCGTTTCATAATTTTTTACAGTTTGTTAAACACAAAAATATTTATCTTAAAATGAGGTATTCGTTACTGCAATACTATTACTTACTTATCAAATCCCCATATTTTTCCTTTCATAGTAGCAGGAACACCTTCTCTTAACCATTGCGGTGCCCGTTCTCCTTTCAATAACCAATCAAAAAATTGTTGTTCCCGCATCTGTATGTCTTTCCGGTTTTTTCTTTGAACCAGGTTATGCGCTTCCCCATTATAGTTGAGTAACCATACCGGTTTATTTAATCTACGTAAGCCTGTAAACAATTCGATACCCTGGTACCAGGGAACCGCACCATCTGCATCATTGTGCATAATTACCAAAGGCGTGCTGACTTTGGGTAGAAAAAACAACGGAGAGTTTTGGAGATACAACTGTGGCTTCTCCCACAAAGTGGCGCCTATACGGCTTTGTGTTTTTTCATATTGAAACTGACGGTTCATACCACTTTCCCAACGAATGCCACCATACGCACTTGTCATATTGCTTACGGGGGCACCAGCCCAGGCTGCTTTAAATAATTTTGTTTGCGTAATAAGATACGCAGTCTGATAACCGCCCCAGCTTTGCCCCTGTATGCCTATGCGTGTACTGTCTACCCATCCTTTTTTCACCAATGCTCTTGCACCACTCACAATATAGTTATAAGCACTTTTACCTGGATAACCTGTTTGATATTCGATATCAGGAGCAAATACTACATACCCCCTGCTTACAAAAAAGGAAATATTCAAACGGCTGGGGGTAGGCGAAGGAGGAATATATTGATACAGTCCATCACTCAGTTTTTCGTAAAAATAGCAGATGGCGGGATATTTTTTGTGCGGATCAAATCCTTCAGGCTTGTATACTATACCCGTTGCCTCTTTGCCGTTATACGTTTTCCATTTAAACAATTCTGCTGTACCCCAGTTATAATTTGCCTGTTGCGGATTGAGATGAGTAAGTTGTGTTTCTTTATTATCCAGATTGCTATATAGATCAGGCGAAGCGAAGTAAGTTTCCTTAGTATAAGCGTAAATGTTGGCATTCGCAGCTTTAATTAATGCTCTGTCCAGTAAAAATGGACCATTCATTACATTCAAAACCGCCGCATCTTTCACAAACTTTAATGTTGAAAGTCCTGCGTACTTTGTTTTTTCATTAAAGGTATATAGCAGCAAATCCTGCGTTGGAGAAATAAACGTTTCGTCTTTATCTGTTGCAATGTATCTGTATCGTGTATTCGTTTTTCTTCCACTGCCACCTGTTATATTTAATGGAGCCATTACATCAGCAGGATCCAGTTGCCATATATCGTATCGGTCATATATTAAAACAGCCAGGTCGCTTTGAGTCCATGCCATTACACCGTACGCTCCCGGATCATCCGGCATATCAAAATCTTCCTGGTAAAATTTCACAGGAGCTTTTCCAGAAATATTCTTCGTAACACCGTTCTTCCATGTGTAATAGGCGCGGTTTTTAAGATCATACCAGAAAATATATTTTCCTTTAGGCGACATACCTATCTCTCCATCCACATCTTTCTTTACAAGCGTTCTGTTACCATCATCTGCATTTACTGCATATATATCATCAAGTGTTCTACCCTCCCATTGTAAAGAAAAACGTTTACCCTTGTCTGATATACCAGCAAACAGATCTCCGTCGCCATCTGCATCTGTTATAACAGAAGGCACATCAGCATCAGCCAACTGAACAAACCTTTTATTTTCCAGGTTGACCATAGCCAGGTAATTTCTTTTTAATTCGGCATCGAGATTTTTAAGCTGCATGGTTTGCAGGTAATCATCTTTGTAATTCCATATATCCACCTTTACCAGGTCAATATCAACCAAAGAAGTATCTTTTGGTGGTTGTATTGGTGCCGTTCCGGCAAATAATCTTTTTCCTGATTTACTGAACTTCAATACGCCATTTTCACTAATACCCCAACCAATTGGCATCCCCGCTATATTTTTATCAGCAACCATTATAGCGCTGTCCTGTCCGTTTTTCCAGTACCACAGTTTATAAAAGCGTTGCAAAGCTTTTTTACTACTATCTCTTTCGGCAACAAAAGCCACCTGAGTGCCATTTTCATCAATGGCAAATTGTTTAAACTCATTACCACCTTTTAAAATGGTATCTGTTCTGTTTTCAACTGTTCTGAATACAGCCACAGCAGCTTTACTTAAACTATCCTTGGCTTTGGGTGTAGATTGCCATAACAATATATTGCCGGTTTTACTCCAATTATATTCATTAACCAGCATTACAGCAGTATTGGTTTTGTTTTGCAAATTGTAAATGGCAAGCAGCGTACCTTCTTCAGTTTTAGCATCAGCACTTTTGTCATCATCAGCATCTATAATCCCATCAACTATATTGTCTTTTATAACAGGGAGGGTGGTTATTCTTTGCCGTTTTTTGCTTTGCTCAGGTGTTGGAGGTAAAGTATTTTTTTTGATTGAATCAATTTTTTGTGACAAAGAATCCATGCCTGGTTTCTTAACAGCAGTATCTGCTAAAGGCTTTTCCATTTGCCATGCAACCCATTGCCCATTTTTTTCAGGCATTTTGTACGACTTAACCCGCGCAATTTTTGTAATACTATCCTTGCCGAGTTCCATTATGGCAAGAGAATCTTTAGGAAATTCTTCAGGCTTCTTTTTCTTTATCTGAGCCTGCCTGGTGTCGTTAAAAAACGGTTTTATCTTAAACACCACAA
>JBGALP010000263.1:0-7043 GCA_044223805.1 Agriterribacter sp. | reverse complement strand
AGAAAAATTGGTAATGTACAGATGGTAGAAAATGCCTCCATGCGGGTTAAAACGGTACTGGCTATTAACGATACGATGCCCGCCTTCGATTTTTTGGATACACTGCTAAAAGATTATAATTATCTCTCTACAAAGAATTAGATATAGGGTACGGATTAACTTTACTCAGCCTTATCTTAATTATTTCAGGGAACATGCTTTTCTACAAAGGCTTTTACTTTTTGATAGGAATCTAAAAGATTTGCCCCCGTCCATCCATGACCTTCAGTTGGATAAAGCACTAATTCATTGGGTACATGCTGTTTTTCCAGCGCCGATATAAGTAAGTTGGCTTGTACCGGAGGTACAACAACATCCGCGCCTCCCTGCAATACAATTGTTGGAGGGGTTGTTGCTGTTATAAAATTAACAGGGCTCGAATTTTTATATATGCTTTGATCCTGGTCGTATGTTTTTGCAATTACATTGTATAAAATCAACTGGTACCCTAAACCCATATTCCAGAAAGATAGAAGATCTGCAGGACCAAAAAAGTCAACTACCGCTTTTATATGTTTTTCAGGATCATTTTTATAACTGTGTAATAAAGCAAGATGCGCCCCTGCACTAAAGCCAATCAATACCATGTCTTTTGAAATATGAAAGGAGTCAGCATTACTCTGAAGCAATGATATGGCAGATTTTATATCGTTTTCCTGTGTAGGGAAAAGATTAGTTGTTGCATCTTTAGCTAAGCGGTAATTTATATTTACTATGGCATAGTTGGCAAACTGTGTTTTAAGGTATTCTATACCTGCATTCAGATCAGCTTTATCTCCTTCTGTCCATCCACCACCATGAATAAGTACAATAGTTTTAGTAGCGTCATTTCGTTTTGCGGGGAGGTAAATATCTATTTTTTGAGAAGGATTGGTTCCGTAAGAAGTGTCTGCAATGTTTCTTTCAGTAAGTTCAGGTTCGTTATCAGCTATTGTAGTTGTTTCCTTATTGCATGCCAGCAGTGAGGTGAATATGATAAGCAAGCATGTGTAGTATTTCATGTTGTATTTTTTCAATAAGCAATATACCTCAACGAAAACGGTTATGAGATGTTGTGAAAATAATCATTAAAAACATAATACCATTTTACTATAAAAGCTTTATATATTTTTTCACAAACCTTTGTCTGGTTAAAATCTGCATCTATGTTTACATTGAAAAGACATATATTTATGTGTCGGGCCACTATTGCTTTCTTCCATATAATACCTGCCATATGTCATCATCAAATAAAATAGCAAACAGCGATAACGTTCCTGAAAAACAATCCATGGGAAAGAAAGAAATAGTAACTGCTTCAAAAGAAAAAAGATAATGAAAATACCTGGTGAGCATACAAAAAAATACGAAGACATTCACTTTGTAGATAGTACAAAAGCAGTATGGAATTATTCCATCTTTACAGACGAAGATGTCCAGAACTTTCAGCAAGGAACACATTATAATCTCTATAGCATTTTTGGTTCAAGGCAGATTAGCATTTTAAATACAGAGGGCTATTACTTTGCCGTGTGGGCGCCTAATGCTTCCTATGTTTCAGTGAAGGGAAATTTTAATGACTGGGATAATGATGCACATCCTTTATATGTACGATTAGATAATTCCGGCATTTGGGAAGGTTTTATTCCCAATATGAAAAAAGGAGAAGTATATAAATACCATATAAAAGGTTATAAAGGAAGTAAACAGGACAAAGGTGATCCGTTTGCATGGTTTTGGGAAAAACGCCCCGATACAACTTCAATAACATGGGCACTGGAAAATGAATGGAATGATGGCGACTGGATGAAGAAACGAAAAAGCCACAATGCATTGAATGCGCCATGGAGTGTATATGAAGTGCACCTGGCAAGCTGGATGCGTCCCGATAAAAATGACGAGGAACAATATAATACTTACGACCAGATTACAGAAAGAATGGTTCCATATGTGAAAGAAATGGGCTTTACGCATGTAGAATTTATGCCCGTAATGGAACATCCTTTTGATGGTTCATGGGGTTACCAGGGTGCCGGTTATTTCGCGCCAACTTCACGGTTTGGCGATCCGCAAAGTTTTATGCATATGGTGGATGAGTTTCATCGTGCAGGCATTGGCGTGATACTTGATTGGGTTCCTTCTCATTTTCCGTATGATGCACACGGCCTGTTTATGTTTGATGGAACACATACGTATGAGTATGCGGATATGCGGAAAGGATTTCATCCGGATTGGAACAGCTATATATTCAACTATAAAAGGGGAGAGGTAAAATCTTTTTTAATCAGCAGCGCCAGATATTGGTTTGATAAATATCATATAGATGGCATTCGGGTAGATGCGGTAAGTTCAATGCTGAAATTAAATTATTCCAGAACTACCGGTCAGTGGGAACCTAATGAGTATGGCGGGGATGGTAATATAGAAGCCATTGCTTTTATAAAAGATCTGAATGAAACCATCTACCGCGATTTTCCAGACGTGCAAACTATAGCTGAAGAAGCGACAGATTGGCCGGGCGTGAGCAAACCTACATTTGAAGGTGGGTTGGGCTTCGGAATGAAATGGATGATGGGATGGATGCATGATACCTTGGACTATTTTAAACTTGATCCTGTTTTCAGAAAATTTCACCAGGACAAGTTCTCGTTCAGTATGATGTATTTTTATGATGAAAATTTTATGCTTCCGCTAAGCCATGATGAAATAGTACATGGAAAAAGCCCTATGTTGTATAAGATGCCTGGAGATGATTGGCAGAAATTCGCGAACCTTCGATTGCTGTATACATATATGTTTACCCACCCGGGAGGTAAATTATTATTCATGGGCGATGAATTTGGACAAACCAGCGAATGGAATTACAAATCGGAACTGGACTGGCATTTGCTTGAATATGATAGCCACAGGCTATTGAAAAATTGTGTAAGTGATCTGAACAAATTGCTAAGAAATGAACCTGCGCTTTATCAGAATCAATTTAATATTTATGGATTTGACTGGATTGATCTGAATCACAGAGAACAAAGTGTAGTAGTATATAAACGTAAAGGTATAAACCCTGAAGAAGATGTGTTGGTAATACTTAATTTAACGCCGGTAGTTCATAACGACTGGAAAATAAATGTGAACGGAAAGGAAAAATGGCGTGAAATATTTAATAGCGATGAGGCAAAATACTGGGGTAGTGGAAATGTAACTAACCCCGATGTTAAAACAACCGTTCTTGACAAAAAAGAAAAAGCTTACCAGATCAATGTACATCTACCTCCACTAGGTGCTGTAGTTTTGAAATAAATATTGAAATATAAAACGGGAATTACGAGAACAGTTTGTGTTCAATTTTATCTTTCATTTTATCCATTCCTTTATATATCAGGGTTTCGTGCGACATGCTTTTGATTGCCTGCCATAATGCTTCCTTTTCTATTAGCGTAAGCGTATCCACATCGTAAAAGTAAGTGCGTATGGTAAAGAGAAACGCATTCTGCTCGTCAAATCCAACAAGATTTTGTCTTTCTGTACGGATATAAAATTGGCTTTGATGGTTTAGTCTGCCATGCCAATATGAAGATGAAACGCCCGGTGGGGCAAAAGGATGATGATTGAGACGCTCATCAGTAGCAATTCCCCACGCAAATCGTGTAAACGGTCCTTTTTGAATAATGGCAGATAACATTTTTGGATGCTGATGCATTGTTTTATCCATTCCCGGAATACGTGCGTGGATAGTGGCAAAGGTTTTCCCTGATTTTTCAACCGGCGACCAGTGATTGGGCGCACATAAATGAATAGCAGCCAACCAATCTGTTTGTTCTTTTTGCTGCACTACAGCTATATCTTCCTGTACCTGGCAGCATAATGCATCAAACAAGGAAATGTATGCGTTGTTGGTCAATGTTTCCCAATCGTCTTCCCACGTTATTGTTTCATTCTTTAATTTATTAAATAAACTATAACTGTTGCTGTTTTGGGTGAATGTAAAGTGTAAAGGATATTCTAACAACAACTCATCAACAATATATTTGTTTACACAACTGATGGTTTCTGGATAGAGGTCGTGTTTACAGTAATATTTGTATATGTTTTCTTTTCGGCAATCCTGTTTATTTTCTATGTATCGTGTGTAACTGTCATCTATCTGGAAAATAAATTTCTCCAATGGGTCTGTAGTTTTCTCTATAGCTGTTAAGCCAGGCGCGGTGCTGTATTTGCCAGACAGAAAGGGAAGGTATTTCATACAATTATTACATTCATTTTATGTCTTGTTCAATATGTAGCAAACAACAAATGTTTGCCTATTGCACAGAACAAGCAATGAATTCAGGCTTTGGCATTTGCCATAACCCATAGTATGCAATCGTATAAATGAGGACTGTATAAAAGTACACATTCGTATTCATAAAAAGTACAATGGGGTCAAACCTTAAGGGTAGATCCCCATTGTAGTGGTTTTTTGGGTGTATTCGTTTAGAGTTTTACATTCAATCCAATCATGAAATTGGTTCCCGCCATAGGAAAATAATAATTTTCATTTACCATACTTCCTCCGGAATAATAGCCATATGTATATCCGTTAGCATGCATTTTATTGCATGTTATTTACCTGTAGTATGCAATCAATTGCCTGAATACAATTTTGTTGAGTGTATAAATGGTTCTGAAATCCTGTACATAATAACTATGTAATGATTTGGCATTGTCGGATGTATTGTCGAGATATTGTTTGCCCACATATTTACCGAGCAAACTGCTCCCAGTTTTTTACAGGAATGAACGTTACTGATGCGCCACCTACTACAGAAGGAGAGAATGAAATATCACTTTCCTTATAAGTAGTTGTTTTTTGCCCACCATTATCGTAGTCATCAAAAAGTGTGAAGTCTTTATCTGCTTTTGCTGAAGGTAACATTACCAGAAGCTATTTCAAACCATGCGGCAGGCTTGGTTTTGCCTGCAACTCAATACCCATGCGATAACTTACCGGAACATTGGTGCGGGTATACGCGCCTACATCATTTATTTTTGCTGAGCAATACCAGTTGATTTTATAACGTATATAGTAAAGTTGGCGGCCCTGTGCTAAAGGAATGTTCTTCGTTCAAAACCCGCTTCAAAATCGTGTAATATTTCCGCCTTGGGTTGTTGTGCTGCGCCAGCCTCAAAATCGTCACGGTTAGGTTCCTTACCTGCCACGGCATAAGAAACAAATGCAGACCAGTTTGTATTACTGTAGGTTAAGCCCGCTTTAGGGTTGATAAAATGATAAGTATTGTTTACGTGTAATGTTGGATTGTCTCTGAATCCGTTTAACGCATACTGAACGTTTCTGTATTGAACATCTCCGAATATTTCAAGATTGTTGGTTAGCTTTTGTTGCAGCTTGGTGTATATGTTGAAATCAGTTTTTTTAGCATTAAGCCTGTACCATGTATAATCTTTAGGCACACCAATATCCGCCCATACTACTTTACCGTAGTGCTTTCCATCATACCGGTTCCAGCCACCACCGGTTAACCATTGCGTACCCATGTTATTTTTATATTGAAGAGAAAATATGCCGCCGTAATAATAATTATCAAGCCATAGCTGTCGTATTAAATCTGTACTATTTATGGTAGAGTCACCAATGGTTATATCAGGTAAGCCAAGTTCAGCAAAATCTCTAGATGCTTTATATTGTTCATAATAACCTTTGCCTCTTGATAAAAATCCAGCAACATTCATTGTCCATTTATCATTCAGCCCCTGGTTATAAAATAACTGATAATGATCCTGCTGGTAATTGTCTGTTTCATTATCATAAGGATCCCCAGTTTTTTCTGTACCTGCAGAATTATAAGTGCGGTCGGTTTTTAATTTATTTTCCGGAACGCCATTCCACGCCTGGTAGGTTTTTTCTTTACCCGAAAATACATTTAGTCGTAAGGATGCCTTTCCGGTAAAATACGCTGCTGAAAGATAATACGACTTAAGGTTGCTGCTTGCGCGGTCAATATATCCATCACTACGGATAGACGAAAGCCTGGCATCAACCGTAAAATGTCCGTCAATTAAACCTGTACCCGCTTTTAATGTATGCTTCAAGGTATTAAAAGATCCAAAACTATTGTTACTTTCCGCATACGCATTTTCAATAAACTCGTTTGTGGTCATATTGATGGTGGCACCAAATGCACCGGCACCATTGCTGCTTGTACCCACGCCGCGTTGCACCTGTATACTATTAACAGATGAAGAAAAATCAGGCAGATCTACAAAATAGCTCCCCTGCGACTCTGCATCATTATAAGGAATTCCATTAAGGGTTACATTTATTCTTGTAGCATCTGAACCACGAATACGAACACCCGTATAGCCAACGCCATTTCCTGCGTCGGAATTTACAATTACAGAAGGCAATTGATTAAGTACAAAGGGGAGATCCTGCCCAAGGTTTGCTTTTTCAATTTCTTTTTTAGAAAGACTATTTTTTGCAAAGGGTGCTTTTTCACCCGCTCTTACAGCTTTAATTTCAACAGGCTGCAGCATTAAAGGAATTCGTTCGAGAGAAATGGTAAGAGGTGCGGAGACGGAAGTATTTAATACAATGCTTCCCTGGCGGTAACCTACAGCAGATATACTTGCTGTATAGGTTCCTTGTTTGTACACATTGATGCTAAAGCTTCCGTCTTCATTAGTAATAGTAACTGCACCAGAAGACAGGCTGATGGAGGCGTTGGGAACGGGAAGATTATTTTCTTTTTCTATAACCTTTCCTTTTACATAAACCTGGGCTGATAGCTCCAAATGCAAGGATAATGCCATTGCAAGCATGAAAAACTTTGTCATTTCTGTTTTTGTTGTCGGCAAATAACGTGCATCATAAAATCTGCACTCACTTGTTACCGGCCGGATTTACAAAAACAGGAAAGGAGAGATGTGAGGACTCATCCTTCCCTGCGCAGGCATTACCCTGATCAGGTTCTACGGGTTTGATCTCAGTCTTCTCTTTTTGGAGAAAACACCCCGGGAATCACTGAGGT
>JBGALP010000009.1:36831-47526 GCA_044223805.1 Agriterribacter sp. | reverse complement strand
TGATTGTAGATTATTTTGATACTATCATTAAGGAGAATCTTAAAGCAGTGGTCATTCCACAATATTGGGTTCTTAAAAAGTAAAGCGATTAGTTGTCTTTTTTGGTTAATGTCTCCGTTTCCGTAAATATAAGCAAGTGACGATAACGCTCCTGACATAGCATCAAGCCTGCTTTCCCAAAGTCTAAGGGAAATAGCGGCATTATCAATTTTCAGTTGTAATATCTCCATTTTTGTTTGACAATCCCTCTTGAGTTTATAATACTCTGGCGCATCGATATCCTTTGACAAGAGTAGCGAACGGGCTGCAATCATGTGATCCTCTAATTCTTCCATCTTTTTGATAGTACGATGTTGATTGATCATGCCTGAAAGTGAAGCTTCTTTATAAGTTTTTCTGAGAATAGTCTGGAATAATCTGCTGTATTCGGGATCAGGCTTTAATGATCTTATCATGCGAATAAAGGAGTCATGTACTTTTTCTGTTCTTATTCTGAACCCACAGTTACAGTGATAATAAAAATACCATTTGGTTCTACCTTTTGATCTGCTGCCGGTCAGTTTTTGAAAACAACGTGGGCAATAAAGAAATCCTCTGAAGGGCAGCATTTCATTGACGATTTTCTTACTTGCGGTCGCTATTTTCCTGCTTTTCTTTTTGAGAACATTCTGCACTTTGTCAAAAAGTAGTTGTGAAATAATTTTTTCATGCTTACCGTCTACCATCTGTAGTATCGCCTGTTTTCTATCTACGATAATTTTTCCACAATAAACGGGGTTTCGCAACACCCGGCAGAAATTATTCAACGAGCAGATCAGCCCCTTTTTCACAGCCATACGATGAATTTCACGGATACTGAATAGTCCCTGGCTAATTTCTTCAAATGCTTCCCGTATCAATGTAGCTTCAGGTTCTTGCACGGCTATATACTTTTCACCGGATACCGATTTCATATTTCGATATCCTATAGGTGCGCTTCCCATCCATCTACCCATAGAACAGGCTTTTTTGCATTTTCTCCTTCTACATTTAATGAACGTATATCGTTTTCTACTTCAGGTGTTACCAGGTAGATTGCCAGGATCATCTTGTTTTCAGGAATACTTATATCCAATGGTTGTTCAATAGCTTGCGGAATAACATTAATATCCTGAAGTTTTTTAATCATCAGGTAGGCTTCTGCTATATTCCTGCTAAACCTGTCCCACTTGGTAAAAAGCAGATAATCAGGTCTATTTGCTTTATTGGATTTATAGTTAGTCCATAAAGAAGACCATGAGGGTCGCTTGAAATTCCTGGCAGGAAAATCCTCAAAGAAGATATTTTGAACTTGGATACTATTTATCAGACAATGTCGTCGCAATACGTCTTCCTGATATTTTACTGAAAATCCTTTTTCAGCTTGTTCGTCTGTGCTTACTCTTACGTATAGATCTGCCGTTTTCATATTGATATTTTTTGACGGCAATAAATCTAATCTTGCAATTAGTTGATGTAACTGCTATATAATCATTATGTCAATTTTGAGAAAATTTCTCATTTTAAATAATATATCGTATTTTTGAGAAAATTTCTCAAAATGTTGATTGAGTTTTCAGTGGCTAATTACTTGTCATTCAAGGATAAAACAACTTTAAGCCTCCTTTCCGCATCAATTAAAGAGCATAAGGATGCCAATATTTTCTCTACCGAAAAATATGACCTGTTGAAAGGTTCAGTGCTCTATGGCGCCAATGCAAGTGGGAAAAGCAATTTTATCAAAGCTATGTCCACTATGCGGAGGCTTATTCTCTTTTCTTTTGAGAAATCATCTACCGAAGAGTTGGGGATTACTCCATTTCTATTAAATACCGAGACTGAAAATGCCCCTTCTTTTTTTGAAGTAGTTTTTCTTATTGACAATGTCCGTTATCGCTATGGGTTTGAAGTGGACGATACGGCTGTACATGCTGAATGGTTATACGAAGCACCCCGGCAAGCAGAAAAGCCATTATTCATCCGTGAAAAAGACGGGATTGAAGTGATGGAAAAATCTTTCCCAGAAGCAAAAGACCTGGAGGAAAGAACAAGAGATAACGCTCTCTTTCTTGCAGTTATCGACCAGTTCAACGGGAAAACAGCAAAGAAGATCATGCAATGGTTTAGCAATTTTATTACAGTATCAGGACTAAGTCATGAAGGTTATAAAGCTGTGACTTTCGGGTTGCTGGAGGATAAAGATACTCGTCCTCTTCTACTTGACTTTTATAAGAAGCTGGATTTAGGCTTTGATGATATTACAACGGATAAAAAGCCGTTTGACCCAAAAGAATTGCCTGAAGATATCCCAGAAAGCCTGGTGAAACAGCTTATTACAGACCTTCAGGATTCTTTCCGCATTGATATCAGAACCATTCACAAGAAATATGATGCTAAAAACAAGGTAGCCGGGAAGGTCGAATTTGATATGCGAAGCCAGGAATCTTCCGGTACCAATAAGCTATTCAATATCTCGGGGCCTGTATTCGATGTGTTGAATGATGGAGGAGTTTTAGTCATTGATGAACTTGATGCCAGCTTGCACCCTTTGCTGACACTTGCTATTACTAAGTTATTTAATTCAGCAGAATTCAATCAAAAAAATGCCCAACTGATTTTTGCTACGCATGATACAAATCTTTTGAATTATGGAAACTATCGCAGGGATCAGATCTATTTTGTAGAAAAGAATAAATACGGTGCATCTGAAATGTATTCATTGGTTGAATACAAGGAAGAAGGAAAAACCATTCGTAAAGACCGTTCCTTTGAGAAAGACTACATCGAAGGTCGCTATGGCGCCATTCCTTTCATTGGTAACCTGTCAAATGTTGTAAAGGAGTGGCAAGAAAGATAAAGATATCCAATGAAAGGTTGAAGCGTTTTGCCAGAGAGGAACAAAAACGTAGACAGAACATACGAGCTAAACGTATGTATTATCTTATTGTGTGCGAAGGCGAAGCCACGGAACCAAACTATTTTGAAGGACTAAAGCAAGATTTGCCGAAAGGTGTGTTGACGGCTTACCAGATAGATATTGAAGGAGCAGGTCGCAATACACAATCCCTGGTAAATGAAGCATTGCGATTAAAAGGAGTTTGTGAAAAAAACAGTACCCGGCCAGTGGACAGGCTTTGGGTAGTGTTTGACAGGGACAGTTTTGCAGCCAATGATTTCAACAATGCCATTAACCGTTGTACTCAAAGCAATCCTGTAATTAGCTGTGCATGGAGCAATGAAGCGTTTGAGCTCTGGTATTTGTTGCATTTTCATTATTACCAGAATGCCATGAGCCGGCAGCAGTACCAGGCTTTGATTGAACAAAATCTAAAGCCTCATTTGGGAGATGATTATACTTATGAGAAGAATAGTAAAGAGATGTATGTTTTGCTAAAAGAGCATGGGAGTATTGAGGATGCAATTCGTAATGCTAAACGACTTGCTGAAACCTATGGAGGGCGGCAGGACTATACAGATCATAACCCGTGTACGATGGTGTGGGTTTTAGTGGAGGAATTAATTAAACTAAGATAGATATTCATATGTCAAAACATGACGCTTATAGACAAATAGGCTATATACAACAAGCCTTATCACAGAACAGAAAACCTATAGGTATATTTCTTGGAGCAGGTTGTCCTCTTTCTGTTAGAGTTAATCAACAATGCGAAATTGCAACAAAAAAGGAATTCTCTCTCCCAATTATTCCAGACGTGGCTGGCTTGACAACAATAATTACTCAGAGTTTAAAAGGTAATGAGGAGAATCCTTCATCTTGTGATAGACTTTTAACTTTAATGGCGGAAGATGGGTTTTTAACTCCAAACATTGAAGACATACTAAGTCAATTAAGAGCGCTGAGGCAAGTTGCAGGGAAAGGAACAGTAAGAAGTTTTGTAGCAAAAGATCTAGATGATTTGGACGTTGAAATTTGTAAATTAATATCAAATGAAGTCTGCAAAGAACTACTCACTAAAGATACGCCCTATCACAATCTTTCCATATGGGCAAGGGCAATTCCTCGTGTAAAGCCAGTACACATCTTTACAACAAATTATGATCTCTTGATGGAGCAAGCTTTAGAGGAGAGCTCATGTCCGTATTTTGATGGATTTATTGGAAGCAAAAAAGCATTTTTTGATTTAGGTACTGTTGAGGATGAACAATTACTTCACCCTAGATGGTGTAGACTGTGGAAGGTTCACGGATCTATAAACTGGAAAACGGATAAAGATAAAAGAGTAGTTAGGGGTGACAAAATCGAAGAAAATGAGGGCTATCTCATTTATCCATCTCATCTTAAGTATGATCAAAGTAGAAAAATGCCCTATTTGGCGATGCTTGATCGTTTAAAACAGTTTATATTATCTCAATCCTCGGTTTTGTTTATTTCGGGTTACTCTTTTAATGATTATCACATTAATGACGTAATTGTTCAAAGCTTGAAAAGTAATCCCACTGCCATGACTTTTGCTTTTATTTATGGGAGCCTAGATGAGGTAAAATATGAAAAGGCAAAACAGTGTGCTTTGGAGGTACCCAATCTTACTCTTATTTCATTTGATAAAGGAATAGTTGGTCGGCAGATTGGCGACTGGATTCTCGCTAATGATGATTTGATAGCAGAAATTCCTGCACATGTGATAACTAAATATACAAAAGAAGAAAGTGATGGCGATGTAAAAAAAGAAGTGGTTACTTACGAATTTACAATAGGTGATTTTGCTCAATTTGGACTACTTCTCAGGGAAATGAGTATAAACCAAAGTCAAGAAAATGCAAATCATGTCTAATCAATCAACGTTGCTTGGTTCTGTTCAAGATGTCAACGGTACATCAATTAGTGTGAAGCTTACAGCAGGACATTTTTCCGGATTAACTTTTGTACACGGCCAAGGATATAGAATTGGCCAAGTTGGAAGCTTTGTTCGTATACCTATTGGGTACATTGATTTATTTGGTATTGTATCTCAAATTGGAGCACGTTCTGTGCCAGAAAACTTGGCAGACAAAGAGCCAGACGGTTATCGCTGGTTAACAGTTCAACTCATTGGCGAAGGGTACAAAAAAGGTAAATTCCAAAGAGGGATTTCTCAATATCCGACGATAGACGATGAAGTGCATTTAGTATCAGAAGCAGACCTAGCAAAAATTTATGGAGAAGACGAACATAAGCACCATATGGTGAAGATTGGTCATATTGCCGGATCAGAATCAATAGATGCACTGGTAGATATTAATAAACTGGTTACACGTCATTCAGCAATTGTCGGCACTACTGGATCTGGTAAATCTACCACTGTTGCAGCGTTATTAACTTCTTTGTCAGACACGTTAAAATTTCCATCGGCCAGAATAATTGTTTTAGACATTCACGGGGAATATGGAAAATCTCTTAAGGATCGTGCCAATATATATAAAATTAATCCTGAACAAAGTATTGAATCGGAAAAACCATTACGCATACCTTTTTGGGCACTAAACTCAGATGAATTGCTTCAAGTTACGTTTGGCAGTTTTGGCGATAATTCAAAAATTAAAAATATTGTTCTTGAGAAAATTTTAGATTATAAGATAGAAGCTCTAAAGAAATACCCCCGAAGTAATTTAAATGCCGAAAATATTAGCGTTGATAGCCCTGTGCCGTTCAGCTTAAACAAACTTTGGTATGAGCTTTACTGTACTGAATTTGGCACATATTATTCTGATAATGGGAAAGCACCTATCGAAGCGAATTGGGCTTATGAAAAAGATGCCCAAGCAAATGATATTAAAGGTGACGCAGAAAAAGGGATAGCGCCTAAATTTAAAAAGGTCAAAAATATACAAGGGGATAATGAAAAAATTAACTATCTACCAAATCCTTTAAATATTAGAAGTCAATTGGAAAATTTGGGGGCTAAGTTACGTTTATCCAGATTTGATTTTCTATTGCATCCTGATGTTTGGTGTCCAAAATTAGACGGCGAGATAGATAAGGACATCGATCAATTTATGAAGGATTGGATCGGCAATAAAAAACCGATTACTATTTTGGATTTATCCGGAATTCCCTCTACGGTTTTAAATGAAATTATTGGAATTTGTCTTCGAATTATTTATGATGGATTATTCTGGTCGAGAAATCTCCCGGAAGGAGGAAAAGAAAGGCCATTGCTTGTCGTTATGGAAGAGGCTCATGCTTATTTAAATGATAATTTCCAAGGCATAGCATCTTCTATAGTTCAAAAAATTGTCAAAGAAGGTAGAAAATATGGCATTGGTGCTATGATTGTAAGCCAAAGGCCTTCTGAAATTAATCCAACAATCTTATCTCAATGTGGTACTTTCTTTTCTTTAAGATTGTCAAACAGTACAGATCGAGCACACATTAAGGGAGCAATAACAGACAATTTAGACGGATTGACAGATATGCTTCCTATTCTAAGAACTGGCGAGGCTATTATCTTAGGAGAAGCAGTCAAATTACCAATGAGAACTTTAATTGAAGCTCCACCAAAAGATAGACGGCCGGACAGCCAGGATCCCATTGTTTGTAGCGAACTTCCGGCAGACTTATCGTTTAATCTTACAGGAGGTTGGGATGCACCTGCCTCAGAAAAGGAAAATTATAAACAATTTGTAGAGGTCTGGAGAAAACAGAACCCGAAAATTGCAACATCTTTAAAAGAAAATAATACCAAATAAATAATATGGAACACTATACAGACTTTAGTTCATCAAACGTTGCCCGTATTAGCTATGATGCCGATAATGCTACTTTAGAAGTGGAGTTTCATAACGGCAGCATATATCAATACTATGAGGTAAGCCAGAATGTGTGGGACGACTTTAAGGTTGCACCATCGAAGGGGCAATTCATTCATCAATACCTAAAAGGGAAATATCGGTATGCAAGAGTTTAAATTATGAATAAAATCACTTTAAATAGACAATTGAATCGCATTGAGATCGACAGCTTTGAAATTGAAAACCCAATTGTTTTCAATTATTTTGATAAACTTCCTGCATTCGAAAGAGATGAAATGCTCCTTCGGGCTATTTACATAGGTGTTTTGGCACTTATGGAAGATCGCATTTCTGCTTTCCTGTCCAAAACCAGTAATGAACTGGGTACAGAATTAGAAAGCCTGAAGATGATTTTCGACATGAAAAAGGAGCTTTTCTATAAATCTTCTGTGAAAGGAATATTGGCGGAAGACGAAATAGCCGAGTACTTAAATCAATATTTCGCGGAAAAAAAAATGAGAGACAGGGCCACTTTAACAGGAAACATAGCAGGCAGCATTCCTAAAAACAAAACAGGTGATATTGTTTGTGAAGTAGATGGAAATCCAAACCTCAGAATTGTTATTGAATGCAAATTCGATAAAGGTGTAAAGTTAGGTAATATAGAGTCAAAAGAAATTTTTACCCGCAAGGCCGATACTGCATGGAGCCAGCTATTAGAAGCTCAGGCTAACAGAGATGCTATGGTGAGCCTGATTGTTTTTGACATTTCCTTAGTGGACAATTCTATTTTAAAGCAATTTGAAAACGTAGGCTATATCCCGGGTATTGGATTTGTTGCTATTATCAACTCCCAAAGGGGCGATTATAGTAACCTGACAATTGCTTACATGTTAGCTCGTGACATTGTTTTAAATGCCAAGTCTGTTGAATTGGATAAAGACTTATTGGTCATACTGGTAAACAGGATTATCAGGGATATAAATGAAATAATTGCCATCAGATCATTGGTTCATAGCAATATTGAAAATAACAAAGCTATTCTCAAACAGTTAGAAAAAAGCATGCTGTTGATGGAGTTCAATCAACAGTACTTGAAAAAATTTCTGACAGATGGTACATTAACGAAGGAAGACTTGCTTAACTATTATCAAACTGAAGACATTAAAGATAAATACAGGTTGCTTGAAAAAGACATTCATAACTTTTGAAAAATCGATTAGGATTTTCTATAGATGAATGAGCCGCTACAAAGAACTATACAACAAGTACGATCTCCTTCTGCCTTCAAAATTTGACGGAGGATATCTTGTTATTACTCTTTATGAAAAAATCGAGAATCGGGAAATTGACGAATACTTTACGCAAAAAGAAATTAACGAAATCCTGAAAGATATTGCAGTTGATTTTAACCTGGATGGTGTTCGACAATGGAGCAACATCAAAGACAATCTATTCCATTATTTCCTGAGAAGCCATCCGGATGAGCCCTGGAAATACTATCTGACGGACTATGCGAAAAATGTTGTGGATTTGATGAGAAGCAAATTAGAGAATCCGTACAAGAACCATCCGTTAAAGAAAAGTGTTCAGGAATCATTTGCCATACGTCACAATGAAATCAAAGCAATTGAGGAACTGGAACGGAAGTTTGGAAGAATATTCATCCAGGGCTCAAAGAAAATCATTACTGATCATCTAGAAGCCTTAGAAGATGAATTGCGTGAGGCTTATAAGCAGTTAAACGATATTCTTCGAAAAGAGGATGAAAAAAATGCAACTTCCTTAGTAAGAGAGTTTACTGTTGTTTTTAGAAAGTTTGGGGAAAGAGCAGAAGATATTACCGAAGCTATCATTTCCAAAGACAGGTTTCTTAGCAACCTGCAAAATTTAGTAGATCATTTTTACAGAAAGATTGAGGATGAGGGAAAATTTGATTCATCTAATATTCAGAAAAGTAAGAGTGATTGGGAAAAAGCGGTGGAGATATATACAGATATCAAGGAGTTTTTCAATTCAGTAGACCAAAAGGTAAATATCATCCGAAGACAAATCAGCCACGCCAGTGAGAAACTGACCGAGTTACAGGAGCAGTTCTCCGCACGAGCTTTCTTTAGGTTACAACTTAAAAAATTATACAGGACAGTATTGGAAAGTTCGGAATATGCTGACGAAGGCATTTCTTTTAGGAATAATTTCCCACTAAAGAAACTGGTATATGAACCTATCCGAATGTTGTACCCAAAGTATTACGAATTTGAGCCTCCAAAACCCAATATCATTGTGAATATTGAGGCTGATGAAACGTATGAGCGAAATGAAAAGCTGAAGATAGCAAAAGAAATCAACCGTCAACAAATTATTAATCAATGGGTGGGTAAAGCCCAGAATATTTTGAAAAGTAAAGGGGCATTGTCTATAGATGAGCTAATGAATATTATCGTTAATGAAGAAGATGACCTCTCTATAGCTTATCAGGTAGCATCCAACATGATTGCCTATACTTCGGAGAATATCAATGTCTACATTGATGTTGAACAAAAAATAATTTCGTTAGCAAATCAAAAACTATCACTATGGAAAGCGAAAATTATGAAATAACGGATTATTCATTTCTATCGGAGGAAAATGTTAAAAAACACTTTGCCGACATCAATATTTTATTATTATCAGGTAAGCATATTGATCACAAGTTTTATATTGAATATACGGTGCTGGAAGGCTATGAGGCTGAGTGGAGGAGTTTCTATGGCAATTTATACAGGCTTAATTTGGTTGCCGATATATTTGATGGAAGCCGCTATTACTACCTGGATTTCACAGAAAGTGGAAAAGGGGAATTAAGTGATACAAGCCGAAATAGGGAGCTTACGCCATTACAGACGCTGATCGGCTTGACACTTCTGGATATGTATTATCAAAAGTATTTCGACGAGGAAAAGATTATTAATTGGAGCGATATCAAAACACAAATATTGGAGAGCGATCACCAGGAAGCGTACAAAAGAATTCTATTTAATACTATCAGGGATTCTTATGATGAAAAGGAATGGAATGAAGTATATGCGAAATTTAACAAAACAATAGATAGTTTTGATCGCTTGGGGTGGGTAGAAAAGCTATCAGGACGAAATGAAGAATTGAGTTTTGAAGTAAGACCGGCTATCCACCGGTTTGCTAAATTGTATCAAAATGAGCTTCGGAATTTTGATTCCTTTAGTCAGCAACTTAAAATTGATGATGTTCTATGAGCTACCCAAGAATTTATTCCTTATCCACAGTAGGTGTCCTAAAACATTATATACATGATTACCTTTTTCATTCTATAAGGACTGATTTTATTGGCTCTAATGGAGTAGGAAAATCCATTATTGCCGACTTGCTCCAAATGATTTTTGTATACGATAAAGATCTTATCAAATTTGGAACAGATGGCGTTAAAAAAGAAGACCGGCAAATCAATACTATCCCCTATAAGACCAAATGCGCCTATTGCTTCTTGAATATCGAAGTTGATACTAGTAAATTTATTACCATCGGAATTCAAATAAGCAATCAGAAAGGTAAGCGCATTATTCCTTTTGTCATTACTAAACAAGCAGATATAAACCTAAAGATAAGTGAACTGGCTCTTGAGAAAAAAGAACTGCTTTTCTCTAAAAACTTGTTGAAGGAAAACAAGTCAGGAGAAAAAGAAATATTGGACATACTGGATTTAGCAACTTTTGTTTACGAAAAACAGCAGCTTAGATTGAACTTTTTTACTAATAGTGAAACTGTCAATACTTATTACCGATTTCTATATGACAAAAACATACTACCTCTCAATCTCAGCCAGGACAAAAACCTGAAAGCTTTCGCGAAGGTTATTCAATCATTTTCAAAAGCTAAAGCACTGAATTTAAGCGGCAATCAAGCTTCCAGGAACTTAAAAGAATTTCTTTTTGA
>JBGALP010000009.1:0-36788 GCA_044223805.1 Agriterribacter sp. | reverse complement strand
TGAGGATATTCTCGTGAACTTTCAAAGGGAACAATCGGAGCTCGAAAAGATATTGAGAGAATATGAAAGTTTAAATAAGGATATTCAAAACCTATCCAACAAGCAGAAGAGATTAACCAGTTTGCGAGAACTGGAACAATCACATAAAGCAAAGTTTAGGTCATTTAAAGAAGTGGAGGTGCAAAATAAATATGTGGAACTAAAGCAACTGGAGCAAAAGGAAACGGAAGGAAAGAAATTGATAGCGTCCCAGGAAATTGAGCTCGATGAGCTTAATGCAGCTATTGAAAACCTTCCAAAGGAAGAAAAAGTTCTAAAAGAAGCCTATGATGAAGCAGATGCAAATTTTGCAATGTTCAGTCAGTATGAAAATTTATCGAACAGTGTAGAAAGGTTAGGCGCTGAGATAAACGAGCTTAAAATGGTAGTACTTCCTGAAGTAGATACTAGCTGGAAAAAGGAGATACAAAGAATTGACATTTCAAACAGGAATAGTCAGGATATAAAAAAGGAAGTTGAGCTTGCAAGATCTTATCTGGAGAAGTATAAAACACTTGAGGGTATTGTCCAAATTCGAAAGAAACAGTTGGATATTTTGGATGAATTAAAATCATCCTTAAAAAAGGAAAGAGAAGCCAAAGAAAAACTATTGCTGCTATTACAGAATAACGGCGAAAATGGCTTATTACACTGGTACATTAAAAATTTGCCGGTGTTAAATGGTGACCAATTGCAGGCCATTTTGCATTACGCAACAACATCTATTTCTGAAGTCTCTAACCCTGCTGATTCACCGCAATATATCAACCCTGAAAAACTGATCAAGGATTTTAAGGCTAATTCATCTAAAGACGGGCTTTGGCTAAAGCTAGGGGCACTACACCAATATATCAAATTTAATCCTCAGGCAAAGTTATTGGAAGACAGAACAAATTTGAAACAATCTGTACAGCAATTAATTCAAAATCTGAATATCGAAATCAGTGACATCGACAATAAGCTGAAAGCGTTGATAAATATTACAGATGCAAAGCCATACGACACTGCTCTTTTTGACTATCACTTTGATATATCAATTGTGGAAAACAGCGGTATTGAAAAATTAAAAACAGCAATAGCCTGCATAGTACAAATTGACGAGAAGATTTCTCAATTGCAATCTCAAAAGAAAAGAGAAGACGAAGAGTTATTGGAAATTAGAACCCGATTTAAGGTTAAATATGAAGAGCCAGAAGTCGTAAAGAAGGAGCTGATTGAAATTCGTAAGAACTGGAGCCGAAAGAAAGAGCAGTTTTATGAGAAAAAAGGAACCATACAAAGCAGGCAGAAATCTTTGGAAAAAGAGGTAGAACGTAATAATCAAGATTTGCAAATCATTATTGGCAATTTGACAAAAAGGCAAATGGAGTTTAACGCTCTCAATAGCGCTTACTATGAATATTTTCAGGCAAACATAACAGATTTTCCTTCAAGCCTGGAGAACGTCGCGACATTGGAACAAGACTGCAATGAATTATGGGAACAATATAAGACGGCGTACATCAGCATTTCAACTTCATTTGAAGAAACGGATAATGAAAAGAATCCGGCTGTACAATTAGCGATAAAGGATCAGAGTTTTTCATTTAGAGTTTTAGAGGAAGCATTATTGGGTAGTAGAATCAAATCCACTGATGACATTGCTACAGCTTTACAGGAAGCCAATCAAACCAGAACGAACATTGCCAATGGCATCAGAGATAATATGATTAAGATATTCAGCAAAACCACTGAACGCTATGAAAAATACGATGACCAAGTAAAAAGGATAAACACATTTTTTGTTGATCGAAAAATTAGTGGGAAGTTTTATTTCAAACTCGATTTTGATAGTAATAAAGAAATAAAAATTGATTATATAAAACAAATAGCTTACGAAGTTCGAAATACAGCCATTAAAGGCGAATTACATTTTGGACAGTCCATAGTAGATTTCATTGAGGAATTTTTCAAAAAGCTTGCAAAGATGAAAGACAAAGTTCCGATTGATAAATTACTAAACCCTAAAACATATTTTGAACTAACAGCTAAGCTTACCGATCAATTTGGTGCGGAGGTGCCCGGTAGTACCGGAGAAACTTATTCGGCCATTGCGTTACTAGGTATTGCAAGGTTGTCTGCTGTGCAAAAAGAAAAGCGTAATGGCCTACGGTTTATTATTTTGGAGGAATTGGGGAGCCTTGACAATACTAACTTTAATACATTTCCTGCTATTGCAGAAGAGTTCCAATACCAAATTATAACAATGGCACCACACACGTTTAATATTGGATTGTCTGACGAGTGGTATGCCCATCACTTAATTAAAGGAAAAGAGGACGATAAAATTAACTATCACCCCTCAGCATCTTTTTTTAAGACGAAAAACAATAATGAGGATCTGAATACTTATATAAATAGGATTTCGAAATGAATTGGATTGAGTTAAGGGCATTGAATAAACTTTATACAAATGGCGAGATACCTCTGAACGATACTTTAGCCAAAAGTGGTGAAATAAATTATCTGATCAACTCTTTGGGGATACTTGATAGATCCCATAATATACTATTCACTTTAGACGGTTTTTCTGAAATCTACGAAAAGGATTATTTGGAGAGATATAATCGCTATGCAGCCTTCTTATTAGAAAATGGCCTCTTGAAGCCTCAACTTCGTTTTGAGGAATCCGACATCAAAATATTGATTAGAATAAAAGAAGATATGGATACTGGCGATTTATTGCCGCTAAGGAAGCAGATAATTAAAAAAGAAGCAACTGTCAGAATTGTATCTCTTATGTTTTTTAAGAATGAAAAATATCTATTGGGGAAAGACGCTTTAATCAATTCTGTAAAAACGATTTTACAAATTGAAGAATTAGCTGATGATAAAGATTTGCAATACAAATATGTGCTTGAGTGTACTGCTCCAAAATGCATTGTACTTTGTGAAAATATTGACTTTTTGAAGCGTCCTAGATTGGCTAGAGATAATAACATTGAGTTATGGTATGCAGGCGGTAAAAACGTAAGTAAACTGGATTATGCGGATACAAGGGGATTGCCCATTTATTATTCTTGCGATTGGGATTATGATGGTTTATTTGTCATTTATCCGTTGGTAAAAGACAAAATTCCAGCAATCCAGCTGCTTACCCCTAACGGATTCCCAAGAGGGATTGACGAAACAGAGCATAACAGTAAATGGATTATTGGTATAAATGGTTTTGTCCACTTATTTAGTAAAGAACAGAGCGTAATTCTTTCCAAATTAATCGAGACTAATCGATGGATTATAGAGGAATCAAATGACCTAACTTATATGGTAAAATCTCTGTAGTAAATGCCACTTGTGTGAAAATCATATAGTGAATTTTATTAATTAATAAAAGATTGCTAAATCGTTATTTTATTATCTTTTGAAAATCAATAAATTAAACAGCTGTGGCATTAATTATCAGCCTTAAACCTTTGACAAAACGGTTCGAAATCGGTACCATAGGGATCACGAAAAGGGACAAGTCTAAAAAAGAAAGGCTTGTCCCATTTTTTTGTCCTATAATTTATAGCATATAGTATTTCCCATCAAGGGCTTGCTGTTTTACTCCAATCCACCTGTTAATAAAAAGCTGGTTTGTCACCTTCCGAACCAGCTTTTTGTACACCTACGCTTGCTCTTACATCGTTTGACGGATTTTCAATAACAGATGCAATATAAGCCCCGACAGCTTTTCTGGCGACTTCCGTCCCTGTAAATTTCTCACCCTTTTGCGTAGTTTCATAATCCGTTTCGTCCTTATCTGTCAGCCAGGACGGGCGAACTATCGTATAATCCAAAGAAGATTTTTCAATTATATCAGCTGCTTTTCTGTATCGCACCAATTCTGAACCTATCATGCGATTGTTCCATTCACCAAACTTGCCGGGGACTTCATTGTAAATACCCAACGCTGTTACGAAAATCAACCGTTTAACGCCATTGGCATTCATGGCTTCTACTATTTTTTTCGCCATTTGGTCTACCGAACCCGAAAGGTTGGCATACACAATATCCTGTCCGTTGATAGCATTATTTATGTCTTCTTCGCTCAACACATCTCCTTCAATAAGCTTTGCAGATGATTTAAAATTATTCAATTGTTCAAGGTTTCTTGCAAACAATGTCAACTGTATATTTTTATTTTTTAAAAGAAACGATATTACGTGATGTGCAATGGCTCCGCCAGCACCTAACACTAAAACTTTTGTGATCATCTTATTTTTATTTATTTAATAATTATTTGTAAGCTAATAAACCGTGATAAGCAACGAAACAACGCCGTGCATTTTTTTGCTTACGTTGTTTCGTTACATGAAATTACCTTTTGGAATTAAGCATTTGCCTCGCAAATACCTGTCATCATTGAATTTTATTGTGTTTTTCCTTCCTCTCTACTTCATATACTTGTCCAGGAAAGCCAATACTTTTTCGGGTGTTCTGCCAAAATAATTATAGCCATCTTTAAAACGATTGTCGCTATCTACCCAAATTATTTCTTTGTTGCTGCTTGGGATAGAATCGAAGGTAGATTGCGAACTTTCTTTGGCATTTTTAACCCAGGAATCTCTTTCCACCTGCCACATGAGCAAGGGCATTTTTACGTTCCTGGAATATTTGCGCGGATCCATTTCATCGCGGGTAAAACCGCCTGCTTTCAATAGTTCAAAATCGAGCAAATCCAAATATTGCGAGATACCGTTTGCTTCGGAAAATGCCTGATAAATATGCTCCATATTTGGCACTAAGGGGCTCGCAAAACATTTTACGTTTTCAAACAATTCGGGATGGCCGTACAAAGCATGCCACTGCGAAAGCGCGCCCAAACACTGGTTGAATAATGCTACTTTCATTTTGCTCAACCGGGGATGTGCGTCTACATATTTTTTTGCACCCACGCAGTCGCGCCATTCCAAATGGCCGATGCCACACATTTTATTATTGGCCTCGCCGCTTTGGCCGTGGTTGCGCAGGTCGTATGCTACAATGTTGTAACCCGCATCGGTCAATATTTTCATTTGAATTACAAAATCAATTTCACAATCAATAAATCCTGCCCAGGGTAATCCCATGTGTCCCTGGAAACCCGCGCGGCACATAGGCAAAGCATGATTGTAAATAATGAGTTTGTCACTTTCGCCGCCTTTTGCCGGAATGTACCATCCGCTGATGGGCACACCATCGTCGGCAGGAAAATAAATATCTTCCCATCCTGTCATGCCGTAATCGTCGGGCGTTTTGTGCAGGATGCTGCGCCATTCTCTTTTGCAAACATTTACCAAACCCATCACTTTGTCATAGTCTTCTTCCGAAATTTCGTCGGCTTGTTTTTTGGCTTTTTCCAAAAGCTCTTTCGACATTCTTGCAGTGGCAGTAGGCTGTACCTCAATGCCCGCTAAATTGATTTGATTTTTCATTTGTTTAAATTTTTAAAATGAATGCAATTATTGTTTTTTTGTTGATACAAAACTACATCTGCACAAAGCCCACAAACGAAAACGAATTACGGAAGGACTGAAACTTTTTACTGATTCCGAAAAATCTTTGGAGCAAGTCCTGTTTTTTTACGGAAGAAACGGGTGAAGTAGGTAGGATAGTCGAAGCCAAGGCTGTAGGCTATTTCGCTTATGGATAGCTGGGTTTGGCTCAGTTTTTTTTTGGCTGTTTGAATGATGTACTGATGTATATGTTCTATGGGAGATTGCCCTGTAAAGTGCTTGATAACGTCCCCGAAATAGTTTACCGAAAGGTTGGCTTTATTTGCAAACCAGGCGACAGTTGGAAATTCCTCTTTATTGTCATTCTCAAAATATTGGTCTAACTGCTTGTAAAAATCGGCTACAACCTTATTGTAGATTTTGCTTCGGGCCTCAAACTGCCGTTCGTAGAAAGTTTGTGTATAAGAAAGGATTAATGTTGCATAAGAGACCAGGACGTCCTGTGAAAAATCATCTTGTTGGTATTCTTCATAAGCCTTTATAAAAAGGTCATACAAAATTTTACTTTCCCTGTCTGTCAAAAAAAGAGCCTCATGTCGTGTGTAGCCTGTGAAAGTATAGTCTTTTGCTAATTTGTCCAACAACTTTGCATTTACAAAGATGCCATAACCATAAAAAGGGGCGGATAAATCCCACTCCATATTATTTCCCGGTTTATCAAGAAAGAGATAGGAACTTGACATTTCTTCAACAGGCGGATGTACATCAATGTTTTTTTTAATCGCCATCAGGTAAAATTCAAGTTGCACGGATGGCGATTTCAATAACATATTTTTATGTTCATCATAATGTATTACCTGAATGGCATCGTTTCTTTTGCCATTCACGTTGATGTATTTTAAAAATTCCGGTATGTTGTATGATTTGGTCATTTTCACACTTAATTGTTAATCAGACAAAGTTAAAAAAATGAATGCTGTCTTTTTTCATCTGTCAGGTTTGAAAATCTTTGGGTACGGTTATCTTATACGTTTTATCGAGTTCGCCGCCTTTAACGATTGCCCTGTTACCCGAACCAAGGCTTATACGTTCCGTATTCAATTTTGAAAACCACGTATAGTTGTGCTTCGAAGCAAACCAAAGGAAAAGCCGTTTTACTTTTACGTTTGTGCAGGCTTCTAATAACGCCTGTACTGTTCGTGGAGATAGAGAGGTCATTCCCTGTATAAGCTGGTCGGCATGTTCCAATGAGATTTTTGCGGGTACTTCATTCAGCATTTCAAGGCAGGCTTTTTCCGGGCAGGATATTTTCAGTTCATCCATACCGTCTTTCCAAAAAACGCTTGAAGTGTATTTATCAGATGCTTCCTTATTCATACCGGAAAAAAGTTCGTTTCGGGTATGGCGTACAAAGGTTATGTTTTCCGACACTTCCTTCAGCCACAAAGGCAATTTGTCATTGCCATACAGATGAACGGTTTCCTTTTTTGAGTTAGGGAGATAATGAGAAAACCCTTTAACCCAATGCGGTCAAACCTCCTATAACAAAATCCGTTTTCATTATAGCTTGCAGTGTATAAACCATGCTCTGCCACGAAAACTGAACTTTGCCCCGTGTATAAAGCCCTTTCCACAACGATTTCAGTTCGCTTTTCTACAAGGTTATCAATGGCATGTTTATCCAAAGAAGCCTGTTCAACCAGCCGTTATAAGTTACAATCGTACTTTCGGGCATTATTTGCTCCAATAGTTTACGCCTTTCCGGGTTAAGCGCCATATTTACCAATTTTAATTCAGGCGGCGTTTATCGCCGTTGAAACAAAGGTAAGCAAATAAATTGTTTGTTACAAGCAAAAATGACGGCGATTAACGCCGTTGAAAATCACATTAATAAACTATTTATTTTCCCGCTTCTCAAATTCAAAAGCGGTTTCTCCTTTATCATTCATTACGATAAAGGCATCGAATTTTTTGCCTGCTTTGCTTTTCATGTCTTTAGGTGAAATACCCGTTTTCTGGCGGAAGAAGCGTGTAAAATAAGTAGGGTATTCAAAGCCTAAACTATATGCTATCTCATTAATGGTGAGTTTGGTTTCCCGCAGTTGTTTCTTTGCAACCAGTATGATGTATTGATGGATATGTTCTATAGGAGATTGTCCTGTAAAATGCTTGATAACGTCCCCGAAATAGTTTACCGAAAGGTTTGCTCTATTTGCAAACCAGGCGACAGTTGAAAATTCTTCTTTATTGTTATTCTCAAAATATTGGTCTAATTGCTCGTAAAAATCTGCTACGACCTTATTGTAGGTTTTGCTTCGGGCCTCAAACTGCCGTTCATAGAAAGTTTGTGTATAAGAAAGGATTAATGTCGCATAAGAGACCAGGACGTCCTGTGAAAAATCATCTTGTTGGTATTCTTCATAAGCCTTTATAAAAAGGTCATACAAAATTTTACTTTCCCTGTCTGTCAAAAGCATAATGAATAAAAAACTAAACCCGGTTATTTTACGCCACCAAAAAATTTGCGTTTATATTTAATTAAGTAATAATAAATTAGAATAGAAACAAGAAGAAATATTTTTCAATCTATAGCGATATCCATACAAACATCAGGAAAACATAAAAATGATGGACAATAACATAAAACGGCTTTCACGTCTGACTGCAATATTGACACAATTGCAAGCGAAACGGCTTTTGACAGCCAACAATCTTGCGGAAAAATTTGGTGTTACCACAAGGACAATTTACAGGGATATAAGGGCATTAGAACAAGCAGGCGTTCCAATCCTGACCGAAGACGGAAAAGGATATTCTTTGATGGAAGGTTACCGTCTTCCACCAATTATGCTGACCGAAGCAGAAGCAAATGCACTAATTACGGCAGAACAGATTATTTTAACGAATAAGGATGCTTCGCTTGTTAAGGAATATTCGGAGGTAATAACAAAAATAAAATCTGTTTTAAACAGTAACACGAAAGACAAAGCAGAATTGTTGTCAAATCGAATTGTTATCAAGAATAATTATGAAAAAACAAAATCAAGTAATTATCTTTCTCAAATTCAGCAGGCACTAACCAATTATTTGACAGTACATATTGAGTACAGGCAACCGAACAAATTAAACCCTACAAAAAGAACTATTGAACCATTCTTTCTATACAACAGCACACAGGAAAATTGGATAATTATAGCTTTTTGCCGGTTAAAGAAAGATTTTAGGGCATTCCGGCTTGATAGGATATCCCGGCTTCAAGTGCTTGCCCAAAACTTTAAACCCCATTCAATGACTATCCAAAAATATTTTGAAGGCTATGCAAAATAAATTTTTGGGGTATGACATATGGCTGTCGCTAGGCCGTTTTAATTTTGCATCATTAACCTTAAAAAAATGAGCAGATTTAAAATTGAATTGAGATGGGCGTTTATCTATGCGGGAATGGCCATATTATGGGCTATTATTGGAAAAATGTTAGGTTTTGACAACAATAAAATTGAATACGGTTTTGTATTCAATACCCTGATTTTACTGCCAGGTTTCGTGATTTATGTATTAGCGGCATTTGCCAAACGAAAAAGCCAACACGGAATAATCACTTACAAGCAGGTATTTATAAGTGGGGTTGTGCTGTCCGTTTTTATTATGTGTTTAGGTATTTTTACAACTATCATTTCCACCAAAGTAATTTCGCCAGATTATTTCAGTAACGCCATTACATTTTTTACCGATAACAAATCGATGACAAATGAGCAAGCCATGCGACAATTTAACTTGAATGCTTTCATCTTTAGTGGTATAACCGGCGCAATCTTTACGGGTGTGTGTTTTTCGCTGATCACGGGTTTCATTGTAAAGAAAAATAATTAATTTTAAATAAAAAATGCTAAAATATGACTGACAAAATAAAATTCAATACGGTTAATGACTATATGGCTACTCTTCCTGAAAAAGCGAGAACTGTTTTAGAAGAAGTCAGACAAGTTATTATTGAAACAGCGATAGGTGCAGAAGAAGTAATAAGTTACCAATTACCGGCACTAAAATTTCACGGAATGCTGATTTACTATTCGGCATATAAAGACCATATTTCACTTTCATTCCCAAGTGCGACTGTTTTTAAAGACTTCGCAAAGGAACTGAAGGACTATGACCTTGGAAAGTCTACAATTAAGTTCCCGCTGGACAAACCAATGCCGAAGGGGCTTATAAAAGCAATAGTACAACATCGTATGCAGGAGAATATTAAGAAACAAACAAATCTGCTAAAGGTAAAAAGAAATTAATTGGTAGATTAAGAGGCACTACCCCTAACAAGGGCCTCACTCCAAATCATAGCTTATCAAAAGGCAATGGTTATATATATTGTAACTATACTTCGTACCTTTGCTGTCAGAAACTTTAAACAAAAAAATGAAAATAGCAGTAATTGGAGCAACCGGGTTTGTCGGAAAAAGCATCATTAACGAATTGACAAGCCGGAATCATAGCGTTACAGGTATTGCAAGAAATGTAACAGAAGCAGACCGGCCGAATCTGACGAATGTTGCAGCAGATATTTCAAATGTAAAGAAGCTTGCCGAAATTTTAAAGGGCAATGAAGTTGTTGTCAGTGCTTTTAACGCAGGTTGGAATAATCCAAACCTTTACGACGATTTTATTGCAGGTTCAAAAGCAATCCAGGAAGCCGTAAAACTTGCGGGGATTAAACGCTTTATTGTAATTGGCGGCGCAGGGAGCCTGTATGTTGCAGATGGCGTTCAAGTGGTAGATACACCTGCTTTTCCCAAAGAATTTTATGCAGGTGCTGCGGCAGCAAGAGATTATCTCAATTTCCTAAAAGAGGAAGACAATATGGATTGGGTGTTTTTCAGCCCTGCCACGGAAATGCATCACGGCATTACAACAGGGAGAACAGGAAAATATCGTTTAGGGACCGACACCCCGGTTTTAGACGAAAACAACAGAAGTGTTTTATCGGTAGAGGATTTGGCGGTCGTTATCGCTGATGAGGTTGAAAGTCCGAAACACCATAAGATGAGATTTACAGCGGCTTATTGATTTAGGAGTAAAACAATTTGAAATCGAAATCTATAAGGTAAAAACTGTTTGGGTAAAGGGGTGCTTACAACAAGGCTAAAAACAGGAGCAGGAAACAAACAGGCTATAATGAAATTTAAGAACAGAATATGAGAAGAGTAATTGCGGCAATAAATATGACAATTGACGGGGTTGGTGACCACACGGCGGGGATACCGGACGAAGAAATACATCAGCATTACACTGACCTTTTAGACAGCGCGGACATTATACTTTATGGAAGGACAACTTATCAATTAATGCAATACTGGCAGACATTGATAAAAAATCCTTCAGGCGAAAAAACAGCAGATGACTTCGCCATAG
Organism: Agriterribacter sp.; assembly: GCA_044223805.1. Classification (GTDB taxonomy): domain Bacteria; phylum Bacteroidota; class Bacteroidia; order Chitinophagales; family Chitinophagaceae; genus Agriterribacter. The sequence continues at coordinate 25,887 of JBGALP010000009.1, read as the reverse complement.
CAATAGACAAGATTCAAAAAATTGTTTTCTCACACAAACTCAAAAAAACAGACTGGGACAGCGCGAAACTTGCAACTAAACCTATTGAGGAGTTAGTAAAAGAATTGAAGCAACAATCGGGAAGAGACATTTTGGTTGGCAGCCGTAGTTTGATTATACAACTTATGAAACTGAATTTAATTGACGAATACCAGCTCTGTGTTCATCCCGTTATTGCAGGAAAGGGATCGCCTCTATTTAAAGATGTAGATGGCCGGATTGTTTTTAGACTTAAAAAGACTAAAAACTTTATTAACGGAGCGGTGACGCTTTATTATGAGCCGGCGAAATAATGACTGCAAATATTGACCGGCACATCTTGATGGACAGAATAACAAATACCGGGGAGCGCATAATATTTTTGGATGGAGCGCTCAACGTCCGGGATTTAGGAGATCTGGTTAATAATGAGCATAAAAAGATAAAGAGCGGTTTATTATATCGCAGCTCACAACTTAGTTACCTGAGCCCGGCTGATGTGAAACAATTGCAAAGATTAAATCTGGGAACAGTCGTAGATTTCCGGGCGTTAAATGAAGCAGAAGAATTGCCCGACAAGCTTTGGGAAGGTGTCCAGGTTATACATGTTCCGATCCTCGGCAGTCATCTCGATGAAAGTAAGATAGCAGGCTATATTTCGGAAAACGGCCTGCCTTCATCTATGATAGATCCAGCGGCTACCTTGAAATACGGACCATTCCAAAGGATGCTCTATCTGGTCAGCAGTTATCGCGATCCGGGATATATCGAAGTGGTCAAACAATACAGGCCGTTTTTCCAGCAGTTGCTTGATCAGCCGGCGGACAAAGCGCTACTGTATCATTGTACCGGCGGCAGGGACCGCACCGGCCTGGCAACGGCATTTCTCCTGCATATGCTTGATCTGCCCATGGAAACGATCAAAGAAAACTATCTGAAATCAAATGAACTTTTGCAGCCCGATCGTGAAAATAAATCTTCAACGGCGTATCGGAGATTCATTTTTTCAAACATATACATTCAACCTACTGACAACATACATTTCATAAGCGTTGCGGAAGAATTTGGGACAACGCCGGAAAAGATTTACAATTCTTTGAGGCTTAAACCGGAATATTTAGACCAGATTTTTGGAAATATAATAAAGCAGTATGGATCAATGATAAACTTCTACGAAAAAGGATTTGGCATTGGCGCTACCGAAACAGCACAGCTAAAATCAAAATATCTTGAGTAGAATTCGAAATGAGCTGCGGGAATATTATCAGGGTATTTCCAGCAATTCTTTATATAACAAAACCTGTCCGGAATTCTGTTCTGAACAGGTTTTGCTATTGTCAACAGCGGGAAAAAATTAAATAGCGGAAGCTGTTCCGTCTCTATTTCTCCGAAACCGAAAGGGCAATCACCGCTTCCGAAGTTAACAACCGGAAAGTAAAGCTTTCCTGGAAATAGAGATTGACACTTGTTTCATTGTGACTATGATAACCGATAGATATGTCCTGCCCGAGGCTTAACTCAAAATCGCCACCGCGTGTAGTAAGCACGAAGCCGCCTTTGATAGCCGGGGCCCAGATAATTTCTCCATCAATAAGGCGCCGGATGTGTTGAAGAACGGGATATCCTTCATCGCTTCCGCCACTGGCAGCCGTATATTGTTCCGCTCCTAATACGAGTGCATAAGGGCCGTTGACGCCGGCGAGACGTAACTGGCTTACCGCCTGCGCTACTGCATACGGATAATTCCGCACATTGGAAGGAAGCGTTAATGGCTGATTACTGCTGCCCTGGCGAATACCCTGGATGCCTGCTGCGGCGTATCCTTCAAAAATGGCATTGTCTTCGGCAAAAGCTATCTTTTTTGCGGCATCCTTCAATGGTTGCCAGTCGGAGTCTTCGGAGCCACGCTCCACATCATCAATTGCCTGGCGGGTAAGCTCAAACGGAACACGAAGTTCCACGATAGCTTTCGCTTCGCGTAATGAAGCCTGTATTCCATCGCCGGGGGGCGTTATTTTTTGTATGTGGCCGGTGCCGACCGCTGAAAGGTCAAAGCCTTTCGGACCTTCTACATCTGCAACACGCCGTGCTGCTAAATGACGTTTGAGCGTGCGTGATGCTTCTTCCTCAATTTGAGTCCAGGCCGCATCAGAGATGGGCGCAAGTTTCCGATGAAGATTATTCATATCCTGTTTCTTTTTTTAATTTTAATGAACCTATACCGAGTGAATTATCAGCCGGAGGATTATTTTCGTTATCGTTATCGTTTTCGTTAATGTCTGTGTCTGTGGCAGACGCCGGTTCCCCGGATGAAAAATCATCCAGCATATCTAATGTAGGAACAAAAAACAAACTGCCGGTTTTTGCCGTACTAAAATCCAGCAGCCTGTCGTAATTGCCTTCAGGAGAACCAATGAACATATTGTCCAGCATTTTCTTTACCGTGCTGAATGTGCTGGCATAAGCGATAAAATATGTGCCCATTTCATTAGTGGACATATTGCCAAATGGCATATTATCCCGGATCACTTTAAAATCATCGCCCACATTAGCCAAAGCAGTATGTGAGTTTTTAGGCTTTATATCGTCGGGCATCTCAATGTCATCCTGTTTAGAACGGCCAAAAACTTTCTCCTGCTCTTCAAGCGGCAATGCTTTAAATGCGTTTAAATCGTGGATGTATTTCTGCACAAAAAGGTAGCTGCCTCCTTTATAAACAGGGTCGGCATCTCCTATCAAACCGAAATATGCCCGTTCTTTTCCATGAGGATTTTCGGTGCCATCTACAAAGCCCAGGATAGAACGGCCGTCCCAATACCTGAAACCATGTACTTCTTCCACGCACACCGCTACAGCACTCAAAACTTTAGACAGGTCCGCTGCCATATCAAAGCATATGCTGGTGCTGTTTCCACGCAGATGAAAATGCAAATCTCCCGGGGTAGCAACCGCAGTATGCTTTGCGCCAATGACAGGAACAAAATTCTTCAGTTCTTTAGGAAGCGGTGCGGGAAGATCCAATTGGCGCCAGGCTTCATAACCAATCCCCATTACACAGCTTACTCCGTCATCAGGAAAACGGATATAAGCTGAATGATTGATATTGATAACTAATGCACAAAGCTGTTGAAAAGCTTCCTTAATTTCCATTCCTTCCTTAAAAGTCCAAACCGTAAAGATTGTATTGACGCTATGATAATCTAATACATTTTGCGGCTGTGGTTCCATATTGAGTTGTTGTGGCGCCATATTATTAATGATACGGTATATTTATTAATGTTCATTTATTTTACCAGGCAGCTTCGTTTTTACTTTCATGCCTTGTTTTTTATCAAAGTAACGTCTATGCCCGCTTTTCCGCTACCCGAGATCAGGCTGATAAGGGCCAGCCCAAACAGAAGTATAAAATACTCCAGGCCTTCCGGCTTGTTTGCAGCCATACCCCAGTTCATAAAGAAACCGTTGTAAAAATGAGAAGAAAGTACCACTCCTAAAAAATTAGCAATCATCGCTGCTGCAGCAAGACGGGTGAAAAAGCCGAAAAACAGGAACAATGATCCAAAAAATTCAATAATGATAACTAAAAACCCAATGATCCAGGGTAAATGAGCCACCGATGTGAAAAAACTCATCGTACCGTTGAAGCCCCCGCCGCCGAACCAGCCTAAAAGCTTTTGGGCGCCGTGTGGAAAGATGGTGACAGCCAGTGACACTCTTGCAATGAGCGCCGCCCAATTATCAGGCCGGGTCGTTAATATTTTTTTCATGTGTAAATTTTTATTATTTTTTATTTGCTGCGATGGTCATAGCCGGAATTATTTTCATCGGTGATTCTATTGATAAAGTTTTTGATCAGCATTTTATACTTCCTGGTTAAATGTGCCTTCGTATTCCCGCGCTGCAAACGGCTCAACGGACCGTCCATCCAGCTCCTCCAGGCGCTGTAAGAGCCAGGGTTGCGGCTCACCAAAACTCAGGCGCCGTACGGACACCGGCGAAGATTTAAGGTGCGGTTGCTGGCTCATGGCGTCACGTGCATACCAGGTATGCTGATTAGCCGCCTGCGAACCGTGCCCATAGTGAAACGGTATAAACACATCGCCTTTTCTCACTGTTGTACCTCGTTTTTTTGTGTTGTTCGCAACCCAGGCATGTTCTCCTTTTGGACCCAAATGTCCGAAGTTGACAGGATGGTTGGCAATGCCGCGAACGCCTACTATTTTTCCGTCTTTCACGGCTATGTCGATACCGCAACCGTTTGAACACAGGATACAGGCAGAATGTACCCAGTTGTCTGGTTCCCCCTGAATGCTAAGATTGGTATCAACTCTTGATTTCATGTCAGGCTGCTATTAGTTATCGGAATGGGTTCTTGTTATTAAGCGCTTAGCTGTATATGCAATTTACAAATTTTCCCAGGCTCATTAGGCTCCGGCTGAAGGATTAGGCATTATTGCTGTTGCAAATCGTGAAAAAAGTGGCAGATATTATCATTCTGAAAGAATGAAATCGCCATCATAGCAAGCCGTGGCATTACCTGAATGCCCCCAAGGGTTTCTTTTTTATATTTGTGGTCATGCAGCTTTACACGAAACATGATAATTGACAGCTATGGACGCAAAATAAATTACCTGCGGCTTGCCGTTACAGACCGCTGCAATCTGCGCTGTACTTATTGTATGCCGGCAGCAGGATTGAACTGGCTGCCACGCAGGGAACTGATGACTTATGAAGAAATGCTGCGGCTCTGTTCATTGCTGGTAAAAATGGGCATAGAAAAAATCCGGATTACCGGCGGCGAGCCTTTCATAAGAAAGGACCTGCTGCCCTTCCTGCAAAATATTTCGTTCATTGATGGCTTGCAGGAGCTGACGCTTACAACTAACGGGCTATTAACTGCACCTTTGGTTCCCGAATTGAAAAATATAGGAATTAAATCCGTGAACCTTAGCCTGGATACGTTGGATAAAAACCGTTTTGCCCGCATTGCCCGCCGTGATGGTTTAGACAGGGTATTGAAAACGCTTGATGCACTTCTATCTCACAATATTGCCGTAAAAATAAATACTGTGGTAATGGAAGGGTGCAATACTGAGGATATTATTCCCTTGGTGCGGCTTACCAAAACCTTGCCGGTAAGCGTTCGCTTTATTGAAGAAATGCCTTTCAATGGTGGCACACATCATGTATCGCCGGACTGGAATTTTGTAAAAATTCTTGAGCATATAAAAGAACATTTTCCGGAGATAGAAAAAATTAAAGATGCTGCACATTCCACATCATAGAATTACAAAGTTTCCGGGTCTAAAGGCGATGTAGGGATTATCGCAGCGTATATCCGCTCCTTCTGCGGTTCCTGCAACAGGCTTCGCATCACGCCAACAGGCGTTTTAAGAACCTGCCTGTATGAAGCAGGAACGCTGAACCTGAAAGACGCCATGCGTGAAGGAAAAGCCGATGCAGTATTGCAGGAATTAATTACAAAAGCTATTCTGAAAAAACCAAAAGACGGATGGGAAGCACAAAATATGCTGGTAGCGCAACACCGCGAATATGATTCTATGGCTACAATTGGGGGATAAAAATGGAAAATATTACAGTAGATAAAGCTGAACAAATCATACAATCCCAAACCAAAGACTTTGGTGTGGAGGCAATTTCCTACGAAAATTCTTTAGACAGAGTTTTAGCTGAAGACCTCTTTGCCGACAGGGATCTACCACCTTTCAACCGTTCTACCGTTGATGGCATTGCCATCAGTTTTGATGCTTACAAAAACGGCTCGCGGTCCTTTAAAATAAAAGCTACACAAGCTGCAGGAGAAACACCAATATTTATTGACGGGAGAGACGAATGTATTGAAATAATGACCGGCGCTGCGCTGGACGACAGCGTTGATAGCGTTATCCGTTATGAAGATATTGATATTGCTGCCGGGGCCGCGACAATAAAGAATATTGAAATCAGGCAAGGGCAAAATATTCATTTTAGAGGAAAAGATAAAAAGCAGGGCGATATAGTTGCCAATGCCGGATATATTATATCGCCCGCATTGATTGGGTTAGCTGCATCTATCGGGAAAACAAATCTTTTGGTAAAAAGACTTCCACGCATTGTTGCCATTACCACCGGTGATGAAATGGTAAGCGCATCAGAAACGCCCACTCCTTACCAGTTGCGGCGCTCCAACGGAATTGTTATCAAATCTGTTTTAGAAAGATATGGGATAAATGCCGGTTTGCTGCATTTGAGAGATGATATTGAACTGATTAAAATTGAATTGGCCCGTTGCCTGAGCGATTATGATGTATTGCTGATGAGCGGCGGCGTATCGATGGGGAAATTTGATTACGTGCCGCAGGTGTTGGATGAATTGGGTGTGGAAAAGCTATTCCATAAAGTGCAGCAACGTCCGGGAAAGCCATTCTGGTTCGGCGCTTATGAAAGCCAAAAATTAATTTTTGCCTTTCCCGGAAATCCTGTTTCCGTGTTTATGTGCCTGCACCGGTATTTTATTCCTTGGCTGGAAAAATCTTTAGGAATAAAATCGCAGCAACAGGAATATGCTGTTTTGCAGAACGATATTTATTTTCCCTATTCGCTGCAATATTTTGTACAGGTAAAGCTAAGCACCGGCAGCAACGGACAATTAAAAGCTCAATCATTTGACACAAACGGCTCGGGAGATTTCTCAAATTTAATTTACGCCGACGCTTTTATGGAATTGCCTTTGGATAGAAATGAGTTTAAGAAAGGTGAAGCGTACAGAGTGTGGCGGTATGTGTTGTTTTAAGGCAATGACGGGTTTGCATATTTGAATGGACAATATCTTTATATTTATATCCGGGGAAATGTAAAATTTTAAGTCCTTGCAGGAAAGCAGGGTATTTTATAAAAAGTGGGCAGCATCGCATAAGCGTGGAGCATGATGAGCGCACATCCGGGCAACTGCCATGAGAATCAACAATGTTTACCAAACAATGAAAAGTGCAATATGCAGTCAATTCAGGCGACGAGCCTTATCGATAATGGATTTGTTCAGGTACGTGGCGCAAAGGAACATAATCTTCAAAATATAAATGTTAACATACCAAGAAACAAATTAGTTGTTTTTACAGGCATATCAGGTTCGGGAAAATCATCTTTGGCTTTTGGTACTATTTACGCCGAGGCTCAAAGAAGGTATTTAGAGTCAGTATCGCCTTATGCAAGAAGATTGTTTAATCAAATGCCGGTTCCCAATGTAGATGCCATTCATGGCTTGCCCCCTGCGGTTGCCCTGCAGCAGAACAGGGGTGGTACTACGGTTCGCTCTACTGTGGGAAGTGTTACCACTATTTCCAACCTGTTGCGCATGTTGTACTCAAGAGCAGGTGATTACCCCAAAAACCAGTCAATCATATATGCCGAAGAATTTTCGCCCAATACGCCTGAAGGTGCTTGTCCGAAATGCCATGGCATCGGGCGTATTTATGATGTTACCGAAAAATCAATGGTTCCCGATAATAACCTGAGTATTCGTAACAGAGCTGTTGCTGCATGGCCCACGGCATGGCAGGGACAGAATCTTCGTGAAATACTGATGACTCTTGGGTTCGATGTAGATAGACCCTGGAAAGACCTGCCAAAAAAGGACCGGGATTGGATTTTATTTACTGATGAGACCCCTACTGTGCCCGTTTATTCTGGTTTTACTGCGTCAGAAGTACAAAGAGCGCTGAAGATGAAGATGACTCCCAGTTACATGGGTACATTTACCGGCGCAAAACGGTATGTGATGCAGACTTTTGCCAATACGCATAGCGAAATGATGAAGCGCAGGGTTTCGCAGTTTATGGTAAATGCTGCATGTCCTGTTTGTTATGGAAAAAGATTAAAAAAAGAATCCTTATCAGTAAAATTCGAAGGCTATGATATTGCCGACATGTCTAATCTTTCGCTATCTCAGCTTTTAGAAACCTTCGCGCCTTATGCAGAGGGAAAGTTTTTAAATAAATACAAAGAGGTACATCCCGAAAAAGCCATCGTTGCACAAAACATTGCTATTGACCTTATAGCCCGGCTTAAAATTATGATTGATTTGGGATTGGGCTATCTTTCGTTAGAACGAAGTACGCCTACCATCTCGCCCGGTGAATTGCAACGACTAAGATTGGCCACACAGGTACATTCCAATTTATTTGGTGTCATCTACGTTTTGGATGAACCATCAGCAGGATTGCATCCTGCTGACACGGAGGCATTACTCCGCGTTCTTCAAAAATTAAGAGATGCGGGTAATTCGATGTTTATTGTAGAACATGAAGTTGATATTATCAGAGCGTGTGACTGGATTGTGGATGTTGGCCCTAAAGCAGGGGCGCATGGAGGCAAAATTCTTTATAGTGGCTCTTTGGAAGGACTGCAATCCGTAAAACAATCCATTACGCGTAATTATATCGAGCCAAGGCCTTTCGCAAAGAAAGAATGCAGAAAACCAAATAATTGGCTATCTCTTGAGCATGTATCCAGAAATAATATTCAAGACCTTGCTGTTTCGTTTCCCTTGGGCGTACTTACCAGTGTTACGGGAACTTCGGGTTCCGGTAAAAGCAGTTTGGTTAGCCAGGCTTTAGTAGAATTAGTTTCCGATTATTTAGGGCAGGAACTACAGAAAGAGGAAACGGATCAGCCTGAATTATTACAGGAAGATGTTGTCTACTCCTCCGGAGTGATAACAGGCGGAATGCAGTATATCAAACGACTGGTTCAGGTTGACCAAAGACCTATTGGCAGAACGCCAAGGTCAAATCTGGCTACTTATACGGGATTATTTGACAGAGTTCGCCAACTGTTTGCCAATACGGCTTTAGCTAGAGCCCGCCGTTATGATGTGGGACGCTTTTCCTTTAATGTGGCCAAGGGCCGTTGTCCGCATTGCAAAGGGGAAGGTTTTGTAATGGTGGAGTTGCTGTTTTTACCAAGTGTGTACACGCCCTGCCCGACTTGTAAAGGCACAAGATATAACGATAAAACATTGGAAGTGAAATATAAAAACAAAAGCATTTCCGATGTATTAAATATGACCGTAGATGAGGCTTATGATTTTTTTGAGAATGACAACTCACTTTCACAAATTTTAGGAGTAGTAAAACAAGTTGGCCTGGGTTATATCAGATTGGGACAGCCTGCTACCGAACTATCGGGAGGTGAAGCCCAGCGAGTAAAACTGGCAACTGAACTTCAACGAACGCAGCGTGGCAAAACGCTTTATATTTTAGATGAACCGACAACGGGACTCCATCCTTCTGACGTAGAAAAGCTTTTAACCCAACTCAACTTTTTGGTAGATGCCGGAAATACAGTAATTATGGTAGAACACGATATGCACGTGATAGCTTCCAGCGATTGGGTAATTGATTTAGGCCCGGGTGCAGGTAAAGACGGTGGAAAAATAATAGCGGAAGGCTTGCCGATAAAAGTAGCCAGGAATAAACAAAGTAAAACAGCCAGATATTTATCAGCGTATCTTTAATACAGGAAACAATGTCAGAATTTACTCATTTAAATAAAAGCGGGCAACCTGCAATCGTGGATGTGGGCGAAAAAAAAACTACCAAAAGGAAGGCGGTTGCACAGGCTGTTATTGCTTTACCTGAAACGGTTTTGGAAGCGTTGAGAAAAGATGATTTCAAAACCCAAAAAGGTTCGGTTTTTCAGATTGCAACCATTGCGGGAATTATGGGTGCAAAAAAAACGAGTGAACTCATTCCGCTTTGCCACCCGATTGGATTGGACAACTGCGATTTGCAAATAGAACTGAACAGTAAAAATGAAATCGTGATTGAATGCACCGCAAGTGTAGAAGCTAAAACTGGCGTGGAAATGGAGGCATTAACCGGCGCTTCCGTTGCTGCGCTTACTATTTATGATATGTGCAAGGCATTGAGCCACGATATTGTGATTAAGGACATAAAACTGATGGAAAAAACAGGTGGAAAAAATGATTTCAAACGATAAGATTCCAGGAATAAACGGGTTGGTTCTCGCAGGTGGAAAAAGCCGTAGGATGGGAGCCGCGAAGGATTTACTGAACTGGCACGGTAAGGAGCAGCGTTATTTTGCCGCTGATTTGCTGATGCCGTTTTGCGAGAAGGTTTTTATTTCCTGCCGGGAAGATCAATTGGGAAATCTCGACCGGAACTATAATGCACTGACCGATACTTTTCTGAATATGGGACCTTTCGGTGGAATCCTCTCTGCATTGCGTGCCGACCGCGAAAAAGCATGGCTGGTTATTGCCTGCGACTTACCTTTATTGGACGAAAAAGCATTGCAATTTTTAATTGAGAACAGGAACCCGGAGAAGATAGCAACCACTTACCAAAGCCCCGTTGATAGTTTGCCGGAACCATTGATTACAATTTGGGAGCCCGGGAGTTATCCGGTTTTATTAAGCTTTTTAGGAAGAGGGATTACCTGTCCGAGGAAGGTTTTAATAAATAATGATGTGCATATTCTGGAATCTCAAAATCCGGAGGTATTGTTGAACGTCAATACTCCCGGGGACGCGGCAACTGCCGGCGAGATCCTGCAGAGAAGAAATGGAATCCATGATTCCCCAAAAGCCAACATCGATGGATGAGAATTTTGAAGGATATCATTACCGGATTGTGTTGCCGTGATCCGGAAAACCTTCGTATCGCTTAGAGGTCAAGGTTATTATTTAACGAGAAACATTTATTGGATGATTGATGATATCGACCTGGATGAACTGCGAAAGGCGCGCCGTATTGGATATTATTTTCGCTATCCTCTGCACCGTGATAACTTTCATGAACTTGAAATCAGCAACCATCTTTACGGACATTATACGGCAAAGCCGCTTTATGGACGGCTTACCTCTGAAGGCCGCGTAGATAAATCAGCCGGATTCAATGGGGATGTGGCTATACTATTTGTACCGTTAGCAGCCAAAGTTGCTGATGATGTAGAATTGTTCATTTCGCACACCACACCAAAGAACATTCAGTTGTCAACAGGAAAGCGAAACTGGGAAAAGATTAATGAAATGGCAGTGGAGTCGCTAACGAAATGGCTGGAAGAAAAATGAATAGCCAAAACTATGAAACAGACAGGATCGTATACTTCCTGTCGCCCAATTGAAGTGTATCTCCTTGCTTTTTCCCTTTCATGGAAGGATAGATTTTTGAATCTTCTGTAATGCCTGTCACTTTTTTATTATTTATCTGCATAGGCGGAAGCGATACCCCGATGAGCAGGTACATCTCATCGGTTTCTACAAGGGCGCCCGGGCTGCAGTCGTTCCGGGAAATGGTCAGGTAGCTCTTTACAGTACTAACTGTATTGGCAAGTGTTGCTGCCTGAGCCTGCAAGTCATCCGATATATCAGCAGACTGGTCTTTCTGCGAAATATCATCTATTTCAATCTGCTCATTTACATCAAGATCATCGGTAGCGAATGTTTTTAAGTCAGACTGATAGGCACTGGCATCTTTCCCTAATTCTGCAAGAATTGCTTCAAGAACTTCTTTTTTCATTTTTTTCTTTTATGTTAAAAATAGGGCTTACTCAATAAACCTTTTGCCGATTGAAAATTTTCCAATCCCCGGGTTCTTATTCCTTTCCATAGGCAACAATTAATTCAACTACCTGGAAGCAGCTGCGTGCGGGCTTTTTTTCTCCTTCTGCCACGATCCGAAACGGACCTTTAGCTTCCGGCAGTGGTTGGCTATCCATCGAGTCTGCCAGTATTATTTTCTTGTCCGTAAAGCTGCTATCCAATTCTGCCAGTGAAAATAATACTTTATATCCGTCGGCACATTTTGCCAATACGTATTTGGATAGATTTTCACCACGCAGTTCCCTGCCCATCGTAACACCGGCTCCTGATAGAATAAATGAGAGAGGAACGCCTCTGAACGAGCGCGGATTTCCATTCCTGTCTTTTAATAGAACAGTAGTATGTGGCATTGCCGAAACATCCTGTAAAGTAAGTTGTAATGGCGTTTTCACTTCGCCCGAAATCTTTAATTTAAAAGGTGTTTGTGAAAAAAGAGTTGCCGATAATAACAGCGCGGATAATAGGCAATCTAATTTTATCATTGTTTGGTGCTAATAGTTAACTTTTTAAAATATATATTATTGCTTTCTCATAACCGGTATAATACCTGTCAATATTCTTTCAAGGTTAAGCCGCCATCTTTAAATTGATTTAAAAATAGTTTTGAAAATATTGAAACAGACATAATCCTGAAAACCTGATTTCTTAGCCAAATGCCAAAATTGCTTTTAGGTATAAATGATTTGGCAAAAAAGCGGGCAGCCTTTTGTTTTTTTTCCATGAATGGTTTGAAGAGGACTTCATATTGCTTAAAGGCTTCCTGATAATTACCGCCGGCTTGTTTTAGTTCCCCCGCGAGTACGTATGCGCCAACCATTGCAAGCGTAGAGCCTTTCCCCGATAAAAGTGATGGGCAATAACAGGCATCGCCTACTAAAGTAATTCTTCCCTTAAACCAGTTTTTCATTTTAATTTGACTGATAGAATCAAAATAAAAATCGTTGCTTGAATCAATTTCTGATAGCAACTGCGCACACTTCCATCCGGCGTTTTCAAATTCTGATTTAAGAATTTGTTTTTGCTTATCAACATCGCGATGTTGATAAGATAGTTTTTGATTCGAAGTGAAGATAAAAAAAGTTGTAGTTTTGTTTTCTTTGTTAGAATAAATGGCAACTTGTTTATACGGAACATTGTACATGGAAAATGTATTGTCGCGAATGGACGAATTATTGATGGTATAGGACGACGTATAATAGCCATAGTACTCTTCAAATTCCGTCTCTTCTCCAAATGCAAGGTTCCGGACATTGGAATGCAATCCGTCTGCACCAATAACCAGATCGAAGTTTCGTTTTGTTCCGTTTTGGAAGGATACAGCAACTTTTTCATCATCCTGCCCAACGTTGTTTATCGTATTACCAAAAATTACTTCAATGTCTTTGTCAAGGTTACCATATATAACTTTTGCCAGGTCGCTGCGTAATAATGTGAGAGCTCTGCCATTCAGAGACTCCTTTATTTTCTCATAATCCATGCTGCCTATTTCTCTGTCTTTTTTGTCAACAAAAGCCAGCCTTGAAAAGCCTATATCCACTTTTTTAAGTTCGGGTATAATGTTCATTTTTTCCGCGACATCGTAACCGGCTCCCATAAAGTCAATAGCATATCCGCCTTCGCGTAACCTGGGTGCAACTTCAATGATGGTTGGATTGAAGCCAAATTTCTTTAGCCAGAAAGCAAGCGTCGTTCCTGCAATTCCGGCGCCTGATATGAGTACGTTTTTGTTATTCATATCTTTTTCTGTTTCTTATTTGTAAGGATCGAAGGCTTCTCTCAACAATTATTTCGATATTTACCCAGTCTCCATTAATCACAGGTCCTTTATCTTTTTATATATATCCGGCTCATGCTTTTTGATTTTAATCTTCACATATTTGGATGCCGGCATGTTGCTCCCCTTTACCACATTGTTTACCGAAACCAATACATTGGTTTCGGGGAAATAGGTCATAGTGCTCTTCTCGGGTATCGGGTAGGGGACAATGATAAACAGCGGTGCGATCCGCTCTATGCCGTCGTCATAATTGAACAAATCAACTTTATCTCCGGCCCTGAATCCTGCTTTTGCAATATCCTTTTCATTCATCATCACTACGCGTCGTTCATTATGGATGCCGCGATACCGGTCGTCAAGCCCGTAGATAGTGGTATTGAACTGGTCATGAGTACGCGTGGTTGCCATAAGATATTCATCGTGCGCAAGTGTATTGTCCGGTATCTCCGTTAAAGAAAAGGGAGCCCGGCCATCAAACTGCCTGGAGAACCTTTGCTCGTCGCGTGCCGCGTTGGGCAAATAAAATCCGCCCTTTTGTTTTACCCGGACATTATAGTTTTCAAAACCGGGAATACATTTCTCAATATCGTCACGTACTGCATCATAGCTGTCGTGATAACGTTGCCAATCTACTACTGTCCTGTTTCCGATAGCTGCCATCGCCATCCGGCATACAATCTGGGTCTCGTTAACGAGGTCGTCTGAAATTGGCTTCAGCATTCCTCTCGACCATTCTACCACTCCCATCGAATTTTCCGTGCTTACATACTGCAATTCACCATTCACGATATCTTTTTCGCTTCGTGATTTTGTAGGAAGGATCAAAGATTCTTTTCCATGAATCAAATGGCCGCGATTGAGCTTGGTGGAAACAAACGCAGTGAGGTCCAGTTTTCTCATGGCCTCTGCTGTATAAGTCGTATCAGGCGTTGCCGATAAAAAATTGCCGCCCATACTGAAGAAAACTTTCACCTTTCCTGCCTGAATTGCTTTTATAACGTCCACCACATCATAGCCGCTTTTGCGCGGCGGGTTAAATCCAAAAACCTGCTGGAGACGGTCTAATTGCTCCTGGGTAGGATTATTATTAATGAGCATGGTTCTGTTACCTTGCACATTGCTATGGCCTCGAACGGGACATGCGCCGGCGCCGGGTTTGCCAATACTGCCTTTGAGTAATAGTATGTTGACAATTTCACGAATCATATCCACTCCGTTGCGCTGCTGCGTGAGCCCCATGCCCCAGCAAAAAATAATACGTCTTTTGAAAGACAGCATCTGCGCGGCATCATAAAGTAAAGATGCCGATACGCCACATTCGGCGGCAAGGTCTTCTAATCTGTAATTGTCAAATTGTTTGATGAAGGCATCATAACCAACTGTTTTTTGAGCAATAAATTCGTGATCAAAAACCTCTCCGGGAGATTTCTTTTCAAAATCAAGCAACAGCAATTCAAGCGCTTTCAGCAAGGCCATATCGCCGTTTATTTTTACAGGCAGATAAAGGTCTGCAAGCTGAAGGCCGCTGCCAATCACGCCGCTTATTTGCTGCGGGTTGCGGAAGCCCATCAGGCCCGCTTCCGGCAATGGATTGATGGCAATAATTTTAGCACCTTTCTTCTTGCCTTTTTCCAATGCGCTCAACATGCGTGGCGCATTGGTTCCGGGATTTTGACCGATGATTACGATAACATCTGTATCGTAAAAATCGTGCAGCTTTACGGTTCCTTTCCCAATCCCGATAGTGGGTGATAAGGCAAAGCCCGATGTTTCATGACACATATTGGAACAATCCGGGAAGTTATTGGTGCCAAATTCTCTTACAAAAAGCTGGTAAGCGAACGAGGCTTCGTTGCTTGTTCTGCCCGAAGTATAAAATGCAGCTTCATCCGGCGATTCTAATTTATTAAGATGTTGGGCAATTTTTTTAAACGCATCATCCCAACTGATGGGCTGATAGTGTGTGCCGCCTTTCGGCAAATATACCGGTTCAGCAATCCTGCCAAGATGCCCGATTTCGTAGTCCGTTAATTTAGCCAGGTCATAAACGGAATTATTTTTGAAGAAATCCGCTGTAATTTTTTTGGTAGTAGCTTCTTCCGCAAGCGCCTTCGCCCCGTTTTCACAATACTCGGCGATTGGTGAACGGTCGTCATCCGGGTCGGGCCAGGCACAGCTTGGGCAATCAAAACCATCAAACTGGTTCATCTTAAATAAGGCCCTTCCGCCCCTGATTAATGTTTTGTCCTCAATCAGATCTTTCACGGAAGCCACCACCGCGGGCACACCTGCCGCCCACTTCTTTACCGGGGTAACCTTAAGGTCCAATAATGTATAGGGAGGCTCTGCGGAAGGTTCTTTATTATCTTCCGGCCCGGTTGCTTTTATATGGTTTTCTTCTTCCATGATTCTATAATTTAATCACATGATAATGAGGGGTTGGGGTAGTTATCGCTTTGGTCTTCATCTGTGTTGTCAATACAGGCAAAATCTTTTTCAACCAATAATTTTACGGAACCGGAACTGCCATCAAAGCCCACTGTGCCGGTATTAATGAGCTCATCAATCATAGCTTTGGGCATGTACAATATTATTTTATTCTCTATAAAATCTGCTGTCAGTCTGCTATTATTTACCGTTTCTATAGCGTAGATAAATGTTTTGCCCGGGAGCATTGTATTTTCTTCCAAATAGCCTTTCGCTCCCAATAGTGCAACTTCAGATTGGGTTAGCCTGTATCGTAATGAATTTCCTTTAATTCTGATTTTCATAAGGGATCTCTATTGAAATGTTATCGCCTGAATTATAGATGTTGAAACTTTCTTCTTTCAGAAACCCAATAAGTGTCATGTCCAGCTCCTGCGCCAGTTCCGCTGCGAGGCTTGAAGGGGCGCCAATGGCAATTACAATGGAAATGCCGGCCATAGCAGCTTTTTGGATTAATTCAAAACTCGCTCTTCCGCTTAGCAACAGGAGATGATGGTTTAGCGGTAACGAATGATTTATTAATGAAGCGCCGATTAGCTTATCTAATGCATTGTGCCTTCCCACGTCTTCCCGCAGCATTATCAAATCACCTTCAGTGGTGAATAGCCCTGACGCATGGATACCTCCCGTAGCAGCAAATCCGTTTTGCGAAGTTCTTAATTTTTCCCGCAGGCGGCAGATCGTGTTTTTGTGCAGAGATAGCTTTGGTTTTTTTTGATTGCGGAACGGACTTATCGTTTTAATAGATTGAATAGAGCTTTTCCCGCAAACGCCACAGCTTGACGTGGTATAAAAATTCCGGTCGGATTGATTGAGTTGAGGAATAAAGCCTTCAGCAAGTTCGACCTGCACAATATTTTCTTTTTGCGATGAACAATCCATGCCTGCATGGCACACGTTTTTTACATTCTCATAGGAATAAATAATTCCTTCTGTGAATAAGAAACCAAGTGCAAGCTCCAAATCATTGCCCGGCGTGCGCATGGTAACGGAAATGCTTTTCTGTATCCGGTCGGAGCCGGGGCCATAGCCGATTCTTATCTCAAGCGGCTCCTCTACGGAGAGCAGGTCAGAAAATGATGAGCTGGATGAGCCGTTTATTTTACGGATAATCATGGATTTGGTAGAGTCCGTTATTAATTCGCTCATGTCGGCATAGATTGATAATGATAGGTAAATTTACTAAAGAGTTGCGATAGCAATACATGTATTAATAGACTTTCAGGCATGTGCCGATACCCACTCTTCTCCATCGTCAAAAACTTCTTTCTTCCAGATGGGTACTGTTTTTTTCAGGGTATCAATCGCATACCGGCAGGCATCAAAGGCGGCGCCACGATGCGCTGCATTTACTACTATAATAACAGCTGTATCGCCGGTATATAAAACGCCTGTACGATGATGAATAACAATATTTTTTATTCCGAATAGCTGAATGGTGTCTCCTGCTATTTTATTTATTTCTTTCAGCGCCATTGTTTCGTAACATTCGTATTCCAGGCGCACTACTTTTTTCTCTTTTGTCCTGTCTCTCACAGTGCCTGTAAAAACAACCATACCGCCACATTCGGGGTTTGCAGCTGCGGAAATGCATTGCGCTGTGTCCAAAGGTTCGTCTGAAATTTTTACGTTAATCATTATTCCTGGTTTTCTACCCACCGCTTACCGGCGGAATAATCGCAACTTCATCTTTAGGATGAATGACTATGCCGTCGTCAGCATATTCATTATTAACCGCAACCATGTAAACCTGCAGCTTTTTCATTTCAGGATATATTGTTTCCAGTTTTCTTTTTAATTCCTCGACAGTACACTCATTTTTTAGTTCTACCTCTATGGAAGAGCCGCCAAAAAAATCCTTTGCAATGCCAAAAGCCAATATGGTCGTATTCATGTTACCAATATTTAAAACAGAGCGGGCAGATGTTTAAACAAAACATTCACCCCTGCGCAAAACACCAATACTGCTGTCATCCGCCGGATAATTAACGGGTTAAATTTCACGGACATTCTGGAACCCGCCTGCCCTCCGATCAAAACCGCGAGGCATAACAAAACAATACGGGTATAATTAATATCTTCCGGCAATCCCGTAAGCTGCCCCGCAATGCCGGACAACGAATTTACCAAAATAAAAACGCTGGCAGTGGCCGCGATTTTTTTAGGCATATCCCACTTCATTAAATTCAACACCGGGGATAGAAATATCCCACCGCCAATGCCCACCATGCCAGACAAAAAGCCTATGGAGCCGCCCAAAGCGCCGTTCTTTAAAAAAGCATTTTTCTTCGGCTCTTTTAATTCGGCAACAGCGGCAGGGCTTGTTTTTATCCAAAGCAGCACGGCAGCGATAACCAGGCTGCATCCAAGAATGACGAAAAACGTATCCTGGCTGATGCGTACAATCGCTCCCAAATAGGCCATGGGCACGCTCAGCACTACAAACGGGATTATCTTTTTCCAGTTTACCTGTTCATTTTTTACGTAAATATAAACACCGCCTGTAACCACAATGACGTTGCATAGCAGTGCAATCAGACGCATCTCTTTAAAAGGAAGCGCATACAGGGCCAATAGTGCCAGATAGCTGGAGCCTCCGCCAAATCCGACGGAAGAATAGATAAAAGCGATGATGACGAAGAAGAACAATAATTCCCAATGCTGCATAAACAGGACAAGCTATATTAAAGTGTGCAACAAAGATACATTTTCCGATATTTCCATCACTCCTTATCCCGATGTATTACAGTTTTCCAATGTTAACCTTGTGGTAATACCATCATAACAATTCGGTAATGTTCGGGTAATACTTTTGCCGTATACTCACTATTTGCACCAATGTATATGCGTTTTGCTCTGTTAACTCTGCTACTGTTTTGTTCATTTAGTCATCTCTTTTCTCAAAGCTCTGCGGTACGGCTTACAGGAAAGATTATAGACGCTGAAAATGGCGCGCCGATACCCGGTGCGACGGTTGCAGCAGGCGGGAAATCGGTAAGAACTGATGTTGAAGGAAACTTTTTTATCCCAATAGATAAAAGTAAAACGTATAAAGTATTGATTTCATGTATTGGGTATAGCTCGAAAGAAGTAGAAGACGTTGCGGCAAATAATAATGATATACCTGTTTTAAATGTTTCTTTGCGGCATGCTAATAAAGAGCTGGAAAGTGTTACAGTCAAGGGCAGTGTCAGGCGCGAAGCCCTGGCAGCTCTATATAATGTTCAAAAGAACAGCTCTTCTATTTCTGACGGAATATCTGCTGAGGTTATCCGCAAATCACCAGACAAAAATACAGGTGATGTGCTTAAAAGGGTTAGTGGTGCATCGGTTCAGGACAATAAATTTGTGATTATACGGGGATTGAGCGAGCGATACAATGCTTCGCTGCTCAATAATTCCGTACTGCCCAGTACCGAGGCAGATAAAAAAGCTTTTGCTTTTGACATTATTCCCTCTTCAGTCGTGGATAATCTGGTTATATATAAGTCTGCGACACCTGATCTGCCTGGTGATTTTTCGGGAGGAGCTATTAAAGTTACTACAAAGGACTATCCGGCCAGGGCCCTAAACGAGCTGTCCGTTTCGATAGGTTATAATTCCATGACGACGGGGAGAAATTTTTATAAAAGTTTTCCGAATGGAAGCCTGGACCAGCTTGGTTTTCTGGATAATCAGACCAGGTTGATGCCCGGAGCATATTACAATAACAGATATGGCTTCATCAATAATAGTAATAAGTTTAAGACTGCAGTTACAAAATTATTTCCTAATACTTTTGGATTTACCCCGGCCAATGTAAGTATGCCGAATCTTTCCGTTAATTATACAGGCGGGAATACAGCCTTGCATAACAATGGAACGAAACTGGGCTACATTTATTCCGTCGGTTATAGTAATGGCCGCTCTGTATCCGATCGTGAACGGGAAGACTTTGATATTACGAAACGCAGGATTTATGATTATATAACAAACAACTATGATGAACGAAATAACCTGTCTGCGTTATTAAACATCACTTATTCATACGGAAAAAGCAAGATTTCGCTGAAAAATCTGTTTAATAATTCTTTTGTAAAAACATCCGGCATTCGTAATGGTGTGAATACGGAAAATGACGAAAATAATTTATTCTACATTAAAAGCGCTAACAGCGAGGTGACTGGAAACGGGTTGGCTAATTCGGTGTTGGAAGGCCTGCATCGTATTGGAAAAAACTGGATCGTAGACTGGAATGGATCATTTGCATATACCTATAAAAATCAACCGGATCAGCGAATACTGGCTTTTCGTACTCCGGATAATATGGAGGGTGAATACTATATTAAATTAAGCAATGAGAACTCCCCGGAAATTCGCAATGCCGGCAGGGTTTATTCTTACCTGAATGAATATATCTATGGCGCATCGGCGAATGCAACTAGGCAGTTTAATTGGTTCGACCAGGTGCAAAAATTGAAATTTGGGACGTTAAATTATTACCGGGACAGAAACGTGGAAGTCGATGCGCTTGGCTATGCATCGCTGAATCCGAATGGCGTTAAAATCAATGAAACAAAGAGTAGTGATTATAATAATTTCTTCAGTTCGAATAATATTGATCAATATCAGCTAACCGTTGCTAATATCGAAACGAATTCGGCGCAATATAAAGGCAATGCATTGTTAAATGCCGGATATGCCATGCTGGATAATAAATTTACCGATAAGATTAAGCTAACCTGGGGCGTTCGTGTGGAAAAATACCGACAGGAACTGACGGCGCGTAATCGTGGAACTAAAGTGTACGATAATACGGATGTATTGCCCTCGTTATTGTTTACCTACTCGCTTAATTCCCTGACGAATCTCCGGCTGGCGGCTTCGCAGGCAGTAAATCGTCCTGAGTTTCGCGAGCTGGCGGATTATAGTGTATATGATTATGATAATAACGTAGCGATTAGAGGAAATCCAAATCTTCTTAGGTGTAAGAATACCAATGCTGATATTAGATATGAATGGTTCCCTTCCGGTGGAGAGATAATTTCAGCAAGTATTTTTTACAAATATTTTGCGAATCCGATAGAGCAGGTGAATAAGGGGAATGATGTGCTTTCGTATGAGAATGCCGATCACGCGAGCGCCTATGGAGCAGAATTGGAAATTCGTAAAAAATTAAATTTTATTCGGGGTAAATTTTTCGAAGGGCTTACCTTCTATACGAACGCCGCCTATATTAAAGGGTCGGTACAATTCAATGGAATAGATATCAATAGTCCGTTACAGGGGCAATCACCTTATCTGATCAATGCGGGTTTGAATTATTCACAGTCTGATAATTTTTCGATTAATATATTATATAATCGTATTGGACCACGCTTGAAATTCCGTGCCGCAACAGGGGCTGCTCTGAATATTTTTGAAAAGCCGAGAGACGTGATGGATTTTCAGGTTAGTAAGAAGTTCTTACAGAAGAAATTGGAGGCCCGGTTAACAATTAATGACATTTTTGCTCAATCCTATACCTGGTATTATAAATATGATACCGACCTGGCTAACACCAGTTACAAACCGGCTGATGACAGAATCATCAATTCTATGAAATATGGCACTACTGCTACGTTAGCGCTACGATATAGTTTCGGAAAATAACAACATAAACAACATGAAAAAAACATTCATTGCTCTATCAGCAGGATTAGTTCTGCTGGGTTCTTCGTGCAAAAAAAGTGACGGCAGTTCAGCTCCGCCCGATGGTTCGGACACTACATCAAAGACTCCTGATATCAGGGGCACGATCACTACTGATCAACACTGGACCAAGGATAAAGTGTACCGCCTTCGCGGTTATGTATATGTGACCAATAATGCGACCCTCACTATAGATCCGGGAACTAAAATTGTTTCTAATAAGGATTCTGCCGGGGTATTGGTCATTTACCGTGGTGCAAAAATAGAAGCCGCCGGCACTGCTGCTGAACCCATCGTATTTACCTCTAATGAAAAAAGCCCTGCACCTGGTGATCTCGGTGGTGTAATTCTTGTCGGACAGGCAAAAGGAAACGGTAACCACTCTGTAATAGAAGGTGGTGTGGATGCCGATTTCAGTGCCTTCGGCGGAACGGATGATGCAGATAATTCAGGCACACTGAAATATGTAAGGATTGAATATGCAGGTAAGGCTGTAAACCCGGGAGACGAAGTGAATGGCTTATCTCTTTATGCGGTCGGTAGCGGCACTACGATTGATTACGTTCAGGTAGTCAGGGGTCTTGATGATGCTTTCGAATTTTTTGGTGGAACGGTTAATTGCAAGCACCTTATAGCGTATAACTGTGCCGATGATGACTTCGATATGGACGATGGTTTCAGGGGAAGAATTCAGTACGCCATCTCTGTCAAGGATCCTTTATTCACTGACGCAAAAGGAACAACAGGCGACCTGTCAAACAACTTTGAAGTTGATAATGTAAATCCTACAAATGGTTTCCTGTTATCCCGCGCTCCAATTACTTTTCCTGTGCTTTCCAACTTCACGGCGATAGGGCCTAACAATGCGGCAAACACTTCAACGGATTATGGCTGGGGTATGCGCTGGAGAAGGGGCTGTAAATTTATCCTTGCAAATTCAGTTGTTATTGGCGGGCAAATTGGCGGATTGCGTTTACAGGAAGATTCAACAATCAACTATTACGGGGAAGGTATAAGCGCTTTCTATAATAGCTATGTGCATGCAGTGACGAAATCAGTAGACGTTCAGGCTGTTGGAAATTACAATGCAGGTGATATTATTGCTCAAACTACCGGAACGTATAAATCAACTATCGTTAGCGATCCTGCAACATTAATGTTGACGGACCCGTTCAATAATCAATCTCCAAAGCTCCAGCCGGCTTCTGGTTCGCCATTGCTTACCGGTGCATTGTTCGATTTTGGCGGATTATCAGAAAGTTTTTTTGATAAAGTTGCTTACAAGGGAGCCTTCGATGGAACGACTGACTGGACAGCGCAATGGGCTGTATGGGGTAAGTAATTATTCAATGATCTGATATAAAGATCATAATTGAACCGGCCCGCTCTTTATGGAGCGGGTTTTTTATTCCTTCCATCGCAGGATAGTGAATTAGTGAGCGAGTTTTTTATCGGAGTGTGGCTGGCACGATAATAATTGTCTGGAATATCTATGATTGAAACACGTCGGTTGTTTTTTTCCGGAACCAGCGGGCTGGTGTTGCCTGTGCCCAACAAAAGCTTCTATCCCGAAGCGTTCAGAGATAAGAGCAGGCTAACCTATTACAGTTCCCTGTTTAACAGTATTGAAATAAACTCATCGTTTTACAAGCCTCCCGGAAGATCAACTGTCGTCAAATGGGCAGGGGAAGTGTATAAAGATTTCAGATTTACGTTTAAGTTATGGCGGGAGATTACTCACCGGCGGTCGTTGATGTTTGATCCGGGTGATATAACAAGGTTTATGGATGCCATTTCAGGGGCAGGAGATAAAAAAGGATGTTTGCTGATACAGTTCCCGGCCGGAATAACAATCGGGAATATTGAGCAGATAAACAGATTGCTGGAACTCATTCATTTGTCGGGCAATGCTATGGGATGGAGCCTGCAGGCAGAGTTTCGTCATCTTTCTTTATATCATCCTGAAGTTTATGGCATGTTGCAAAAACATGATGTGGGGACAGTGATTCATGATATGGACAGATCTGCCACGCCATTGAATGTTCCGGAAGGGAAGACGATATACCTGCGTTTTCATGGTCCCGAAAAGGGATATCGTGGAAATTATGCGGATGAGGTTATCGGGAAATATGCGAAACGGATCAGAAGCTGGATAATTGAAGAAAAGACGGTGTACGTTTATTTTAATAACACGCTCGGTAGCGCGATTGATAACCTTATTACACTGAACGGGTTGGTTGGATGCGAGGGGTGATAACGGTAAGAAGGACTTCCTGACCGTCAATGATATTTTCCAGGTATCTTATTTAAAATGAAGCACGCCGTTTTTATCAATCTGTGCCTTCACCCTGGTGATATTGCGGAGATTATCCAGGAAAACCTCGATTGATTCATTCTTGTCGAGGATGCCCGCAAACCTTTTATTATTGAGCTCGGGCCTTTCAATAATTGTTTTCACGCCATACCATCTTTTAAGAACAGCTGAAATTTCAGACAATGAGGCTTTGTCGAAATAAAATAATCCCTGCCTCCAACTGATTGTTTTTTCGATATCGAAAGCCTGTGAGTATAAAAGATTGTGATTCCCATCGGCAACTGCTTCCATACCCGGGCCGACTTTGACCTTTTTTCCATCAGTGATCAGATTGAGACCGCCTTCCACAAGTGAAACCCTGGTGATAGCTGGGTCATAGGTGTTTATATTGAATGATGTGCCGGTCACCTGTATGGTTGATGCGGGCAGCCTGACAATAAAAGGTTTCGCCTTGTTTTTAGCCACTTCCAGGTATGCTTCGCCGGAAATAAATATTTCACGCTTGCTGTCGCTGAATACGGAGGGGAACTGAAGCTTTGTTTCGGCATTCATCCATACCCGGGACCCATCACTGAGATTTATTTTATAGGTCATTCCGGTAGGTACAATCACCGAGTTGACGCCCTTTGCACCGGAGTTGTCGCTATAGGTTAAAGAACCATTTTTGTTCAGCAGTTTAAAATCGCTGGTAGTGATCTCCTCTTTTTCTTTATTCAGATTAATTACTTCGCCATCTGAAAGAATCAATTGAACGGCAGGCCTGTCTTCTTTGGCAATTTTTTGCGCAGGCGTTTGCCCGCCCTTTTTAGTATTGAACAATGAAAAAATCAGAACGGTTCCCAGGATAATCATGGTGGAAATGCCGAAAAAGACATTTTTCAATGCTTTTTTTCGCTGCCGGACAATTTCAGCGGGAAGGTGGCCCTTCCAGAACTTAGGTTGCTTAACCCTGTTAAAAGAATCGGATACATCATATTCCGGCAAGGTGGTAAGAAATGAATCATACTCTTTTCTGGCGTCCTCATTTTCCTCAAAAAGGCTTTGCAGTTCTTTTTCCTCGGATTCGTCAAGAGATTCTGTGACTTTTCCCAGGAACAGGTAACGATGATATTCGGATATGCTTCCCATATTATATAGTATAGACTAAGATCCAATTCGGGCTTACTAGTCGGCGCTTAACTTTTTTTCAGCTCGGTGCGGAGCTGGGTCAATGCCCGGTGTATGTGATTGGCAACAGTTGCCTTGCTAATGTTCAGCAGATCAGCTATTTGGAGGTGACTTTGGTTTTCAATATAATGCATTCTGAAGATTTTTGCTGCCATTGGCGGAAGATGACCGATGGCCCGTTCGATATCTTTTTTCAATTCTTCATTTTCGAAATATTTTGGCGTTTCAGTCCATTCAAACTGTGGAAGGCTTTCAATAAATCTGGCGTAGGATTGCTGCTTCTTTTTGTAGGTGAACGCCCTGTTCCTGATAGAAGCGAACAGATAGGCTTTGAGCGAAACATTTATATTTATATACAAACGGTTTTCCCAAAAATCGGTGTAAAATTCCTGCAGCAAATCTTTCGCAGCCTCTTCATCGCGGAGTATAGAAACAGCAAGCACATATAAACGTACTCGCGAACCGGTGTAAAAAGCTTTATACGCTTCTTCGCTGTGTTGCTTAAGGTGGTGCAGTAGTATATTGTCGTCTGTGTACTTTTTGGGCATTGAATGCTGATGAATAAAATGAACGCGGCAAACATATCGTATAAAGGACTATTTATCAAAATAGCCACGAATGGAGTTGCTCAGGGCTGTTGTAAATAAAATAAAAAAAATCACTGTCCGACTAGTAACTCAATTCTGTTTTCCAGTCTCGTATGTAGAGGCGACTGTTTTAACCTGCCTTATCTCCATTGTTTTAACCAAACTGATATAATTGCTATGATGTACATGAAATCTCCCTAGCAAAAAATAGTTAAAGCCCCTCCGCCTGGACAGCACTGAGGGG
>JBGALP010000262.1:0-6562 GCA_044223805.1 Agriterribacter sp. | reverse complement strand
ATGGAAAGAATAGACAAATTATTGCTTTTTCTTAAAGATTCGCCAACAGATAGCTTTTTGCAACATGCATTGGCATTGGAATATATAAAAGAAGGAGAGGATGAAAAGGCCAGGGGATTATTTGAAGCCATATTAGCCAGAGAACCCGGCTACTCAGGCTCTTATTATCATTTGGCTAAACTGATGGAACGGCAAAAAGACTACGCTGCTGCATTGGACTGGTATAAAAAGGGAATGGATGTTACCAAACAGGCGGGAGACAAAAAAGCCTATAACGAATTAAGATCGGCCTTTGATGAAATAAACGAGGAAGAAGATATTTAGATAATGAGTGAAAGAATAATATATGAGTGATTTATTGAACGGCTTTAAAGCCTATGCAGAAAAAGAAAAAATTGTTGAAACCGGCCATAGGCTTTTGCTGGCGGTTAGCGGCGGCGTTGATTCTGTTGTGCTATGCGAAATATGTTATTTACTGAATTACAAATTTGATATTGCGCATTGCAATTTTCAATTGCGTGGAGAAGAAAGTGAAAAAGATGAAATATTTGTGCGCAACCTGGCAAAGCAATATCATGTGCCTGTATGGGTGAAAAAATTTGATACGGAACTATTTGCACAACAGGAAAAACTATCCATACAGGTAGCCGCAAGAACATTACGGTATGCATGGTTTAATCAGTTGTTACAGGATAGCGGCAATGAAAAGGAAAATCGGTTAAGCTGTATAGTTACCGCGCATCACCGTGATGATAATATAGAAACCGTACTGATGAATTTTTTTAAGGGCACAGGCATAACCGGTATGCGGGGAATGTTACCCAAAAAAGGAAGGCTGGTAAGACCACTTTTATTTGCGGAAAAGAAAGAACTGTTGCAATTCGCCAAAGAACATAACCTGGCATACCGGGAAGATTCGAGCAATGCCTCAGACAAGTACAGCCGCAATTATATCAGGCACCAGGTGTTTCCCTTAATAGAAAAATTGTTTCCTGAAGCCGGCGAAAATTTAACTGCCAATATCAATCGTTTCAGAGATACGGAAATATTGTATGAGCAAGCTATAGCCTTGCATAAAAAAAGATTGATTGAATACAGAAATCATGAGGCGTTCATACCTGTTTTAAAGTTACAAAAAGCAGTTCCTTTAAAAAGTATTGTATATGAGATAGCGAAGGATTATGGTTTTTCTTCCGCCCAGGTAAAAGACATTGTATCACTACTGGATGCGGAAACAGGGAAGTTTATTTTATCTGCCACGCACCGGATACTGAAAAACAGGAACTGGCTTATCATATCTCCATTGCAGGCTGATCAGTCAACGGTGTTTATTATAGAAGAAGATATGCGAGAGATAATTTTTAATGACGGCAGTATAAAACTCCGGAAAAAAAAATACGATACTGATAAATCTTCTTTTTCAAAACTCCCCGCTATTGCAAATTTCGATCTGAAAGCAATCCGATTCCCGCTCATACTCCGCAAATGGAAAGCAGGCGACTATTTTTATCCTTTAGGTATGACAAAAAAGAAAAAACTATCCCGTTTTTTTATTGATCAGAAATTGTCGCTGGCGGATAAAGAAAAAGTATGGGTGCTCGAAATGAATAAAAAAATAATCTGGGTGGTTAATTATCGTATTGATGATCGGTTTAAAATAACAGCCAGTACAAAAGAAACGATAGAGATAGCATTTAATGCTGTTAGCGCTTAAATACACTTCTTATAAAATCTCCTATAACGTCGGTGTGCTCAATACCGAATGCTTTCACGGCCACAATTGTAAAAACAACCCCAAACAAAGCACCGATAAAATGCGCCATGTGGCCAATATTACCCGTACCCTTTTTAGCAAGGTAAGCAGAAAGTCCAAGAAATAATATACCAAATACATATCCCGGAATATCAAATGGAATAAACATAAACCGGATAGGTAATTGTGGCTGCAGGATGATGCCGGCAAATATAACGGCAGATGCCGCACCCGAAGCACCCAATGCAGTGTAGCCGTACACATTCCGGTATTTTATATAGTCTGGAATAGTTGATACAATTAAAGCTCCAACATATAGAACGATAAAGAAAAGTTTTCCTTTATCGTCAAAAAAATGTGGCGTTGAAAAAAGATGCTCTTCTACAAACACACCAAAAGAATATAAGGATAGCATGTTGAACGAAAGATGTATATAGTCAGCATGAATTAATCCGTAAGAAACAAAACGATAATACTGCCGGTTATTCTGGATAACCGCCGGCCAAAAAATAAGATCTGCTTTCAATTTAGCATTATTAAGCGCAACAACCGATATAAGACAAGTGACAATAACAATGATAAGTGTAATAGACATCCTGTGATTTTTACGAAGATACTTTAAACGCTTTTAAACAGTAGTTATCCTGTGATAAATTATGCGTGGTGATATTTTTCATTTCGTATGATAGTGCAGGCACGATATACCTGTTCCGCTAACACAAGCCGCACCAATTGATGTGGAAAGGTTAACGAAGACAACGACCAGGTAAAATTCGCTCTCCTTAATACTGTTTCATCTATACCATATGCACCACCTATTAAAAATATCAATTGTTTAACGCTTTCGTTTGCGCGTAACTGTATAAAGCCTGCCAGTTTTTCTGATGTCAACATCTTACCCCGCTCATCTAACGCTACTAAAAAATCATCTTTTTTAACATGCTCCATAATCACTGCGGCTTCTTTTGATTTTAATTCATTTTCATTCAGCACATTTCCTTTTTTAGGAGATGATAATACTTTCCATTCAACAGGATAATATCTTGATATGCGCTGGGTAAAATCCTGCACGCCTTCTTTTACATAAGCCTCGTCCATTTTTCCAATGGCGCAAAATTGAATTTTCATGATAATGAAATATAACTTCTTATTTTGCCAGCACTCTTTTTGCAAGCGCTGTCATGGTGATAGATTCAAAACCGTATTTGCGGTGCAATTGCTGGTAATGAGCTGCTATCTTTTCAAAAAAAGCAAAATTCTTATCCTGGTCTGCACCAAAATTATGCGGATGCCACCACAGGTGAAAAGTTAAATTATTTTTAGCGGCGTAAGTCATTCCATTTTTTATCCGTCTTAATCTTAATGATTCAAGAAAGGATAACCGCGGAGAATAAGGTCTTAACAAGCGGGAAGAAGGAATATCAACAGGAAATTTGCTTTTTAAATAATCATCCGTATAACAGTTTTTACCTGATATATTGATGTAAGAATCTGTCAGCCTGAATAATCTTCTCAGCGAGCGTTTCATTTTATTTTTAAATGGTCCGCTTAAAGCAAGAAAAGCTTTCGTCAAAGGATTCTGAACATCTCTTGTTGAATCGTAGATCCAATGCTGTTCATTACCACGATAAGCGATGATACCTGATTCAGTACAAACATCGGCGTAGGCTACATTGTATTGATTACGTGGAAAGATGATGGAAGTAATCTGAATATTATATTTCTTCGCCACATCTGCCGCAGCTATCAGATCTTCCCTGAATTGTTCTTTGGTTTGCCCGGGTTCGAGGCAATAATAATGAGAAAAGGTATGCGTACTTATTTCATGTACTTTCCGCTGCTGTATCATTTTAATAAGCAAAGGCGCATAGTGGTATGCGTCTTCGGTGAAGTGTTCTTTTACCTGCTTAAAATGCCCGTTGTATGGTGAAAGATTGGGATCGTTATATGAAGGCAACAGGTGCGGAAAAGCAGCCGTTAACTCAGCTTTTGTTTCAAAAAACAAAAAACCAACTGTGGCAAAAGTGCCTTTTATTTCATACTTATCAAATACATCCAGCAACCTGGGGATTACTTTTTGTACACCAGCTATATTTTTGCCATATTGTTCAATGGTAACCACATCACGCACTCCCCACATTAACTCAAAATCGAGCGATATAACAAATTTTCCGTGATGCATATACTGTGTTTACTATTATTTGGGTGGCTGACTTTATTATTAAGACTGTAATAAACTCCTGTATATTTCAAGATACTTTTCTGTCATTACCTCAATATCGTATTGCTGTACCGCCGCGAAATTTTTTTGAGATTGTTCAATGGCGAATGCTTTATCGCTGCTAACCTTTTTAATTTTTTCTGCTAACTCATCCACGTCTCCATTTTTGAACAAAGGAAAGTTATTGTGAGTAAATAATTCCTTTATGCCATTAATATCAGTTCCAATAAATGGCTTACCCGAAGCCATAGACTCTAACGTAACACATGAAAGACCTTCCCAATGACTTGATAATATATTTATATCAGCAGCTTTCATTAAACCGGGAATATCCTTGCGACCACCCATAAAGTGCACCCTGTTTTCTATATGCAATGTTTTGCACAGCGCTTTGCATTCATTCTCCGTAGCGCCCTGACCTGCCAGGTAAAGATGATAATTATCGCCCAGTTTTGCCATCGCTTTTATAAGCGTTACGTGATCCTTAGGTTCACTGAAAGATGCCACCATTAATAAATTAACCTGGTCATCAGGAAAAGGCACAGGAATTGCCTGTGATAGCTCCATTACATTTACCGCGTTATATACAATGGGTATATTGGGATGTGCCACCCTGTTCCACAACACTTCCTTTACACTCTCGCTTATGGCTATTAATGCATCATATTTACTGTATATGAATTTATCAACAGGACGCAGATATGCTTTTTCAAAACGCCTGTTGGTATTACTATGTTCGGTTGTTACCAATTTTATCTTCCGGTTAGAAACAGGCTTCGCCAGTTTAGCCAGCGCCGTCCAGTAATTAGCGGGAAATAAATGCGAGTGCACTACATCATAATGTTTAAAATATTTTGCCGCGGCAAATGCATTAAGTGGAGAATATAAACGATTTGCTTTCAGGTTAATCACTTTTAAATTATACTTTATGAGCCTCTCCAAAAAAGGACCTTTTGCCTCTGTAAATAATAGCACATCTGTTTCTACACCCTTGCTGTTCATTACGGGTACAAAGTCTGCAATAAGCTTTTGTGCCCCGCCGGCCGTAAGTGAATTTATAACCTGTAATACCCGCATATATTGTAATTAGTGAAGAAACACCGGGTTTGTTTGTTAACCACGGCTTTTTTGAATCCTGCAAACGAAATTGCAAAGTCATTTATTATCGCAAACTCACTTTGCATAAGTGTATTGGGGAAATTGGCTTGCTAAAAGTATCTCTATTTTTTCTGCTCGTTTTATCATCATTACTTCGCAATGAAACAATATAAAAAATATAAAAAAGTATTCGTTTGAAAATAGGTCGCCAGAAAACATGGAGTTTAACCCAAAATAGAAAAAATTAGCGCATAGCAACCTGAGCTCTTTGTGCTTTAATATTAACGCGTGCTTTTTAAACACACTATAATACATCAGGAACAGAACCAATAAAGCTATAGCTCCGTTTTCATAAAACAACTCTGCAGTAATATTGTGAGGATAGCCTCTAAAATCCCGCTGATTGAGAAAAAACCCAAAATTTCCTGTTCCGTTGCCAAACAGAAAACTAACTATACCCCTGAACTGAAAGGCTGATTCTATGTAACCTTCTCTTTCTAACCCCGAAGAACTTCTTTCTGAAAACCTGCTTATATAAAAGGATGAAGAGAAAAAATCCATAGCATTCAGCAGTAAGAACATCCCGCCAAGAATCACTACAAATATGGATATGCTTTTAATATTGTCAGACATTTTGCTGCTGGCAAAATAAATCATACATGCCCCTATCAGTGCGTAAATAGGACCTTTTGACCCTGATGTTATCATATAAAGAAATAACACAAGCAAATAGCCATAAAGAAGTTTTCTTCCTTTTTCAGCATCAAAAAAATATAATGCCATCAGAAATAAATACCCAAGATATCTTGCTACCCAAATAGGGTTTAATGTAAAAACACCTTCCTGTTCAATACCCAGCCTTATGGTTTCTCCCTGCATAGATTTAAAGAACGATATCGGGTCTCCGAATTCGGAAAGAAGCAGACCAAGAAAAACAACACCGCAAAACAGCGTTCCTTTAGCAAAGGCCCTGAAATTGTTTACAATAACACCACTGTATACATAAAATAAAACTACCCATGTGCTTAAAAAAACAATCTTATTGGTACCGTATGTAAATGCATGTGTATACAACAGTCCAAATACCAGTATAACAAAAAGCCCTATCAGCATTCTTAGTTCTGGAATGAAATTAAATTTAGGTTTTGGAAGAAAAGAAAGAAAAAGATAAAACAACATACTTAATGTAAACAATCCCGCAGGCGCTATAAGAAAAGCTTTAAGCGGTCGGGGAAAGAAATAGGACGCATAACTAAAAAAAGTAGTTATGGTTATCCATATCGCTAAAAAAATATTTGTTTTTTTTATTCCAAACATACCTACCAGACAATTACTTTCATCACATCCTTTTAAATTACCATTACCTTTTCACCAATATTAAATAAACAAGCTTAAAAACAACAATCTCCCTGAATCAGTTGTCTTTTTTAGAAAATAATTTCGCAAGACCTCTTTTCCTTTTTTCAGGAGCATCAAAATATTCAGCGTAC
>JBGALP010000261.1:0-6564 GCA_044223805.1 Agriterribacter sp. | reverse complement strand
TAAAACGTTAAAATCTCATAGAGGTCAAGAAAAGGAGTATTCGAACTTAGGCTACTTTGGACTACTAAGCCGGAAAGGAGTAATTTATTGCCGCCTTTCCGGTTTTTTATTTGCCGGAATCTCCTTCAGGGTATAAGCCGAACGGTTTAGTTCAATCGAGCAGAACGTACGAAAGAGTATAAAAAAGAGAAGAAGCTGAATACCATAAGCTGTCATTTTAATTGATAGTTTGGTAAAAGCTGCAAAAGATGAAGCAAAAAGATATCTGAGAGCTTAAATACTTTCAATAACATCTCTATAACCTCTTCCAATAGGGATAGATACGCCATTCACTTCAACCGATTCTGCTGTATATGATTCCAGCTTGTTAATTGAAATGATAAACGAACGGTGGATACGTTTAAAAATATGGCCAGGCAAAAGGGCTTCTATTTCATGTGTGCTCATCCGTGATATAAATTCATTTTTTTCAGTAACTACTTTTATATACTCCCGTTGACTTTCAACATACAAAATTTCAGAAAATAAAACTTTTACTTTTTTCTTTTGTACTGTAAGAAATAAGTAATCTTTTGTTCCACTCATTTCCGGTATAGACTGAATATGGCTATTTGTAAGTTTTACTTTGTTTATAGCAATTAAGAAGCGTTCAAATTCAATGGGCTTAAGGAGATAATCTGTTACATCCAGGTCAAATCCCTCTACAGCATATTGGTGATAAGCAGTTGTAATGATAACCGATGGCTTTTTTGCAAGCGTCTTTAAAAAAGCCATTCCCTTTAGTTTTGGCAGGTGGATATCTAAAAATATTAATTGTACTTCATTGGTCCGTAGCCACTCTGTAGCTAGTATAGCATCCTTAAAGGTGCCCTGTAGTTGCAAAAAAGGCACTTGTGCAACATAGTCCGATAACACTTTAACGGCAAGCGGCTCATCCTCTACTATAATGCATTTTATTTTAGACATTGCTTGTTAGATTGATTCTTAATGTTGATGTAAAAACAGCGTTCTCTTGCCTTATAGTCAATTCATAATCTCTATAGAGTAATGCTAACTGTCTACGCAAATTAGAAAGTCCAATATTTTCTTTCACCGGTTGTGTGGTAATAGTTTCTTCTATAGAATTTTTTACAGTAAATAACAATTGTTGTTGCATTACAGTAAGATTAATGTCAACAAAAGGCTTGTTTCTTGTTTCTGAAGCGCCATGTTTAAAAGCATTTTCTACTAATGGAATAAGCAGCAAAGGCGGTAAAGGTTGCTTTGCATTTTCAATATTGGTATTTAATGTAACAAGCAACGAATCGTCATAACGAAGCCTTTCAAGGGCAATATAATCAGTTACGATTTTCAACTCATCTTCTATTACTATAAAATTATCTGCGGTTTCATACAGCATAAAACGTAAAATTTTAGATAACCGCAAAATAGATTCAGGAGCCAGGTCGTTTTTATCTCTTGCTAATGAATAAATATTGTTCAGTGTATTAAATAGAAAATGGGGATTTGTTTGCGCTTTTAAATAGTTCAGTTCGGCTTCTTTTTTTTCTATTAGTAATTGATTGTTCTTTTCTCTAAGCCTGATGTTGTTGTATATATTCCGCACTATTGCAAAAAAAATGAAACAGGCAAAGCTAAACTGAGAATGAACAGCTACTCCCTTTAAAAATAAAAGTTCGGGCGTATAATCTACATAAATGCCCAATTGTATCCATAGCTTACGCCAGCCATACAATCCGAATGTATAAAACAGGATGGCTATAAACAAAAAGAAAAATGCACGCTGATTATTTTTGCCTGACCGCCGGAATAAACGTAAAATTTTCTCAAATAAAATGTAGTTAAGTACTGTAAGATAGCTAACCAGGAAAATACTATTGACAATTCTGCGAATAAAGGTTTCGCGGTATTCAAAAAATTCACCGAAAGAATACAATAACAAAAAACCCAAACCCGTATATAGGTAAAACTTTATTAGTCTGTTATCTATTCCTTTTTCCATTCCTGAAATTGTATCCTAAAAATACTCCAAACCACCTTATTTGACTACAACGTCAATAAAAGGAACATTTATGTCAACAAACTACCTGATTGCATAAAGCAATCTCTTGAAAAGTAAAAAACCGCCTCTTCGTTTATTACCTCATTGAATACATTTTGTTTTCTGTTTACAAGAAACTGCTTTTCATTGACGCAATCATTTTTGGGACACCTATTTTTTCAAGTTTGCATCTGAATTACTATTTGTTCATGCAATTATTTCAAATCAATATTTTTCAAGAAAAAGAATATGAACACAAATAAAAATACTGCAAGGGCTGCAGGTTTTATTTACCTGGTTGTAGTAGTTACAGGAATATTCAGTCTGGCCTATATTCCTCAAAAACTTATTGACTGGAATAATTGCAGCGTAACATACAATAACATTACTGCTTCTACATCCTTATTTAGGGTTGGCATTTACAGTAGCATGATTTGCTATGTGGCGTTTACCTTTTTGCCACTTACCTTATACAAAATTTTAAGAACGGTTAATGAGTATCATGCAAGGGCAATGGTAATATTAGCTTTATTGAGTGTGCCTTTGTCGTTTAATAATTTGCAACATACATACGCAATACTAACGCTGACGGAAAGGAAATCCATTTTACAAAATATTTCAGTAGAACACTTACAAAGCAAACTAATGCTTTCTCTTCAACAGTATAACGATGGAATTTTGATTGTAACTGTGTTTTGGGGACTTTGGCTTTTCCCGCTTGGATTGCTGGTTTACAGGTCAGGTTTCATGCCGAAATTATTAGGCATTTTATTGATGCTGGGCTGCGTTGGCTATTTAATAAATTTTACCGGAAATACTTTACTTGAAAATTACCCACAAACCGGGATAGGAAAATATATGGGTATGCTGCCGGCAGTTGCAGAAATCGGCACATGTGTTTGGCTACTGTTTTTTGGTTTTAAAATAAAGGGAAATGAAAAGTAAAAAATATCAATACGAAGATTTTAAAATCAATGTCAAACTGGTGCTTTCAGCACTTTGGAGTTCCGTAATGTTTCTTTACATCTATGGTGACTACTTTGAATTATACGTTCCCGGAAAAGTTGAAGCACTTCTGAATGGACAAAACATGTTGAGAACGCCTTTCAAATTGCTTTTTGCAACAATTATTTTGACACTTCCCTCACTGATGATTTCGCTTTCACTTATGATGCGGCCAAAATGGAACAGATTTGTAAATATTTCAATTGGCCTATTCTTAACCCTTTTCACACTGCTTATAGGGGTTTCATCTTTTACTGAATGGAAAACATTTTATGTGATGCTGTCTTTTTTAGAAAGCATTATTACATCAATTATAGTATGGGCAGCCTGGCACTGGCCTAAACATTAATATCCATATCAATTATCCACCTTATATAACATATCTAAAACTTAAAAAATGACACTATTAAAGACCTCTCTTTTCATTGGATTAACCATGTTGCTTACAGCCTCCTGCAAAAAATCGAATTCAGGAACTGATAATACTTATCCGAAACAAGTTAGTATTACTTATAAGGTCAGCAGCACAACAGCTAATAGCCTGGTATCAATCACCTATGATAATGAAACCGGAGGGCAGACGACTGTTGATAATCCAGTATTACCATTCACGAAAACCATTACAAAAACCGTGAACAAAAACAATATTATAACCCTTGGCTATTTTGTCAATCCTGCTCAATCCGTAAAGCTGGAAATATTAGTCAACAATCAGGTCGTAAAATCGAATGATTATACTTTACCTAACGCTGCAATGTCATATACTTTTCAATAACAAAAACTTAGGTATTCTAAAAAAATACGAATGAAAACCTTTTTAAAATTTTATTTCTTCATAATCTTTTCAGTATGCTGTCTTTCCTGCAGTAAGGAAAAATACATCAATGAACCCGGCAACCTGGTTCCAAAAACCGTAATTGAAGACAATACACTTCCGTCAATAACTGTAAATGGTGCTAAGCTGCATTCAGAAGCTTTTGGCCCAAGGGACAGCACGTTAATCATATGCATTCATGGTGGTCCAGGCGGCGACTACCGTTATATGCTCAATTGCAAAACGCTTGCAACAAAAGGCTATCGGGTTGTTTTTTACGACCAACGGGGTGCGGGTCTTTCTCAACGGTTTTCAAAAAATTGGTATAAATCCCAAGGTAACGATGCTATTAATAAAATATTTTACGATGAATTGAGAGGGGTGATAGCTCATTACAAAACAGCTATTTCGCAAAAAGTAATTCTCTTAGGGCAGTCATGGGGAGCAATGTTGGCTACTGGCTATACTGGTAAATATCCTGCCGATGTAGATGGTTTAATAGTTGCTGAGCCTGGTGGTTTAAAATGGAATGACGTAGTTGATTATGTTTCCGGGTCAAGGTCGTTCAAGTTGTGGAGCGAAGCATTAAATGATGCCACATATATTGACCAGTTTATTACTGGTAAAGAAGACCAGCACGAAATCTTAGATTATAAGGCTGGCCTTATGGGTTCTGTAAATACAATAGTTGGTGACATAGGTTCTGATTTAGGTAATAATGCACCATCATATGTTGCTTCGCGAAGTGGTGCAGTTGTTAATGCTGCATCATATGAGTTGGGGCAAGATACTAAACCTGATTTCTCGGCGGGTATTAATCAGTTTACAAAAAAAGTATTATTTGTTTATAGTAGCTATAACAAAGCATACCCCGATAGTTGGGTCACAAAGATTTCATCCGCTTATCCTGATAAAGAAATATTTAAAGCACAGGGAGTGGGTCATTCTGGAATGTTAGACCAGGTAGACTTCTGGACAACAACTATGGAGCCTAAAATCATTTCTTACATACAATCATTATAACAACAGATATGAGGGCTACTACTTTTAAAGCTATTTTACTAATTATCGCTTTTTCTTTTTCTAAAAATAAAATGTATGCACAGGCTATTAATTGGGAAAACATTTCTAAACAAAATGAACATCTGGTACACGCTAATGCAGGAACAGAATATGGCATAACGGCTGGCTTGGGCTATCATCGCTTAATAGCTGTTAAAAGGTTTCCTTTATGGATCGGGGGCGAGTGCTCTATACCATCAGGAAACCAGTTGGCAGATGATTTTAAGTTTAGGCTAGGAGCACAAATAAGGATTGCTGCATTAAATCATTTTCAATTTTCAGCAAGGATTCAAGGTATATCAAGGCGGTATCACAATCAATCGGTGAGGCTATTTAATTTTGGAAGTGATTTTGCCGGAACATTTGGCTATTATCGCAAGAATTGGTTTTTGGGCGCTGAAGCTGGTTTTGACAAAGCCATTATTACAAACTTTAAGCATAGCGAGTGGTACAAAAGAAATATTTACAACAATGTTCAGGACGGCTGGTATGAGCCTGCAACAGGCGGCAATTTTTATTATGGATTGCAGGGAGGATTTTCTATGAAAAAAGTAGATATTACTATTAAAGCGGGAAAAATTTTACAACAGGATTTTAAATCACAACCATTGCTTCCTTTTTATGGTCAACTAGGGGTGAATTTTAAATTTTAAGACAATAGATAAATAGTGGAAAATCCTGCATCTTCAGCGCAGTTAACCAGCTATCTGATTCAACCCGTCTTTCAGTGATAGAACTTATCTATGCCGTTATGGAATATAACTGCATGGGCAATTGTTATAGCGCTCCACTACTCTGTTTTTTTCTTTTTAAGAACCGGAAAAATATTCAACAAGCGTATGATAATTGAAAAGCATATTCCTGAAAAATTCGGTCTGAAAATCTATGTGAAGATGCAGGATGAACCGGCATTTTATTAATTTGTAAAAAAATAAGCGATGAAAGCACTTATTATTGGAGCCACAGGTGCTACCGGCAAAGATCTTGTTCAGGGATTATTGCAGGATGCGGATTATACAGCGGTAGTAATATTTGTGCGTCGCTCTACCGGGATAGTTCACCCTAAACTAACTGAGATAGTTACTGACTTCGACAATGTAGAAGAAGTATCGGAATTTATTAAAGGAGACGTGTGGTTCTCATGCATGGGAACCACACTAAAAACCGCCGGTACCAAGGAAAAGCAATCGCATATTGATTATGACATTCCCGCGAAGTTTGCGGAGATAGCCAAAAGAAACGGCGTTCAAAAAGTAGTTTTGCTTTCAGCGTACGGCGCTTCTGTCACCAGCAAAGTATTTTATTCCAGCATAAAAGGCAAACTGGAAGATAAAATCGGCGGTCTCTCATTTGAGCAATACATTATTTTCAGGCCAGGTTTGTTACTGCGGAAGAATACCGATCGGTTGGGTGAACGTATCTCCGCAGGAATCTTGCATTTTCTAAATGCTGTAGGACTGATCAGAAAATTCAAGCCCTTACCTACACATTTACTTGCTGAAAAAATGGCTAAAGCACCGAAAGTTGTTGCTGAGAAAAAGCGCATTGTATCATTGCAGGATATCTTCTCTTTTTAAATGCTGTTCCATCTGCTAATACCATATCAGTCTTCCTTCGCACTTCACCAACTCTCATGTCCCTC
>JBGALP010000260.1:0-6577 GCA_044223805.1 Agriterribacter sp. | reverse complement strand
ATCTTCGTACAAGGGAATTCCATTTTTAAGTCCTTTGCAAACCAATAGCTGGTTGGATATTTTTACTGCGCCTAAGCTACCCACTTTGCAAACATAAATATCCAACAGCCCGTCATTGTTTATATCAATTACCGAAACCCCCGTTGACCAACCATGGTCCTGCGCAATGCCTGCCTCAGCAGTAACATCTTTAAAGTGAAGTTTACCTTCGTTGAGAAATAATTTATTATCATGCTGGTTTGAGGCGAAAAATAAATCTATCAGCCCATCATTATTAAAATCGCCGGCACCTACACCCGCGCCATTATAAAAATACATGTAATTAAACATGTTGAAATTATCTGATGGTGTAAGCGCGTTATTAAACTCAAGGCCTGTTTTATCGTGTTCCAGCGCCGTAAAAGCAGCAGGAATAAACTGGCCGTTTTTACTGGTGCATGCAGTAAAAAAAAGACAACCTATAATACTCAACAGCACAAACAGGTATCTCCTGGTCATCAGCATCTGAATATCCTTGTGTTTATGTGTTTTTTTAATGTAGCGGAATAATTTTGAGGCAGTAAAATATATCAAAGTGCTGATATTACAAGAAGTGATTTACGTTTTATACGTATAATTTAAATTTATTACTTATGCGTTTCTACGGAATTTAATGTATACAAAAAAGGGAATTCATTGTTTTGAAGAAACAGCAGGTGCATACCGTTTTTGTTATTGATAAGCGCGATGTCTCTTAGTTCTCCCCTCAGGTTTAATCCGGTACGATCAGCAGGTTGCCAGGTAAAATTTCCTTTACCATCATTAAGTAAAACATCTCCGAAACTCGCATCCAATTTTTCAAACTGTGGTAAAAACCCAAATTGATTTCCGCCTGTGACGAGGTCAATTTTTCCATCACCATTTACATCCAGGGGCATAACAGCATTTATGCAGGAAAGCTGCACCATTTGCGGCAACTCCTGTAAGGTGAAATTTCCATTGCCATTATTTATTGCTACGCAGGACGGGATGTAATTAAATGTTTTAACCACGCATTCCTGCAGCATTTCTTTCGAAAAAAGTTCCTGTAAAGATTTGGTAGCGTATTCTTGGTGTTTGAGATTATTCTTTTTAAGAAATGGAAGTTGTTCTTCCATATCCCGTTTTAAATAAACAGGCATATCTTTTCCATCCACGGTATACGTAATGATTTTATCAACGGAACCATTTTTATCAAAATCATTCAGCCATAATTTTACGGGATGGGCTGAATCAGGATGGAGATAAAAGTTTCTGCCAATATTGCCCAATATCAAATCCATTTTCCCATCGCTGTTTACATCTGCTGTTCCGATGGTTTGCCACCATCCCAGGGCATTGCCAATATTGGTTTTTATTTCTTCAAAATGATCTTTTGTAAATGAAAATATTCTTGGCGCCATCCACTCTCCTGTTATGATTAATTCTTTTTGTTTATCTCCGGTTACATCTTCCCAAACCGCACCGGTAACCATACCTATAGTAGCAATATCTTTATTTTTTGTTTCGGCTATATCAGTAAAATGTCCCTTGCCATCGTTCACAAACAAATAACTCTGCGGATCTTTTCCATACACGCCCGGAACACTTCTCGCACCCACAAACAAATCTTCAAACCCATCCCCATTAAAATCGTTGGCAATAGCAACGGCGATATTCATGCTCATATTAGGAAAGGAAGCGCTATTAAGTGTAAAATTTCCTTTGCCATCGTTAAGGAATAAGCGAAGTTGCAATTCCCTGCTGAGTCCTGTATTGGTGTTTCCACCCGGGCAAAGCAACAGATCCTTATCACCATCGTGATCACAATCAAAAAATAATACTGCTACGTCTTCAAATGCGGAAAATGGCTCAAATGCCTTTTCTTCTCGCTTTACAAATTTCCCTTCTGCCGTTTGCAGGTACAGTTGTCCTGTTTTACCTTCCGCTCCACCTATATATATATCCTGCAAGCCATCGCCGTTCACATCTGCAACCGCTGCCTTTGGACCTTCACGGGAAAAAATTCTCGGTATGGCTCTTTCTTCATAAAAGTCTACATGATCATTTTCTACATGTTTATCAAAATTGGTTTCTTCTTTTGTAAAGAAAACAGGCTGTGTTTGCGAAATGGATGGAGTGAAAGGAATAGCCTTTGTTTGTTGTTGGGCTATAGTATCTGTTTTATTTATTGCGGGATGCAAAAAAGTGCTTGTGGTTAGATTGGGCCATGTAATTACCATAGAGTCAATCTTATCATGTTTGCCCAATCCAAAAATGAGTTTATAATCAACGGAAGATTGAAATCCGCGGCTTGGCACCAGCTCACGCGTGAGGATTTCATTACCCATGAACAGTTGCACTTTGCTTCCGATAGCAAAAGTGTTTTTGTCTTTTCCCTTTAAAATAATACCGAGATAATTGTTTTTATTCAGCTCTCTTGAATTGTTTTTGTAAACAAAAGTGGATTGATTCTCATTATTGATAATAAGATCAAGGTCGCCATCATTATCCAGATCACCATAAGCTGCACCGTTAGAAAAAGTAGACTGTCCCAGCCCCCATTCATTACCAATATCCGTAAAATGCAGATCGTGATCATTCCTGTAGATTTTATTAGGAATAGAGATCCGTGGAATTTCTTTTAATACTTTATCAATCTCATCCTTCTTACCCGTCATTACCATTTTCTGCATTACTTCGTTAGCAAAAAAATCCATGAAGTCGAGATTGGTCACATCACGGTTCACCCCATTACAAACCAACAGGTCATTCCAGCCGTCATTATCCATATCAAACATCAGGGCGCCCCAGCTCCAATCTGTACCAGCCACACCGCTGTATCTTGCTATATCAATAAATTTTCCGTTTTTATTATTAAGCTGCAAGCAGTTTTTAGTGTACTGATAATAAAAACCGGATTTGAGTTTGCTGTTAAACAAACTGATATTATCGAAGGAGCCCATTGTTTTTAAACGGTAATCCGTTTCCGCCAGCATATCTGTAGAAAACAAATCAGGATATCCATCATTATTAATGTCTGCTATGTCCGCGCCCATGGATGAGAAGCTGGTATGCTGAAACCAATCTTCCAGCTCATCTTTAAACGTTCCATCTTTCTGATTGATGTACATGTAGTCTTTCTCATATGAATCATTAGACACAAAAACATCCGGCCATCCGTCGTTATTGATATCACCAACAGATACACCCAAGCCAAAACTGATCAATCCCCCATGCAAACCCGCTTCTTTAGTCACTTCCCTGAATTTGCCATTCTCATTCCTGTACAAATGATCACCACCGCCTTTTAAAAAGGCGGCAATATTCCATGCGCTGTCGGGCACATCTCTTTTATTGGCAAAGTTCAACTGGTTGATAGGAATAGGACTATTGTTGATCATAAAACAATCCAGGTCGCCATCCATATCATAATCAAAAAAAGAAACCTGCGTTGTATAAGCCGATATATCCAACCCATATTGGGCGGCAGATTCTGTAAAACTGAGATTACGATTGTTAATGTATAATTTATTTTTCCGATGCCCATCCCGCATATGACCGGAATTACAAACATATATATCCAGCCAGCCATCGTTATTAATATCCACCATTACCACACCCGTGCTCCACATGCTATCCTGCTTAAATCCAGAAGAGGCAGTGATATCATCAAACTTCAGGTTGCCTTTGTTGAGATACAATTTGTTTTCGGCCATGTTAGAACTGAGCAACACATCACATAAACCATCATTGTTAATATCGCCGATGGCCACACCACCACCATTATAAAAATTACGGAACAAAAAACTGTTATCCAGTTTTCCATCTTCTACTTTGTTGTCGAAGTTAATACCTGTATTTTCCAACAATTCAAACAGTTGCTCCTTAGATTGATTACGACAGGATAAATAAAATAAAGAAAAGAAGATCAATACAGATATGTGAAAGCGTTCCATATGCGAATACTAAGTTATTACAATAGGTTATAAAAGATTAAGGCCATTTTTCAATGGCCTTAATTTTAGTTCCTGTCCTGATAAAATATATATTTGATTAGTATCCTTTATTTTGTTTGAGGTTTGGGTTTGCAGCCAATGCACTGGAAGGAATTGCAAACAATAGGTGCGTAGCATCAGAAGCAGATTTAAGCGCCCATGCTTTCATAAATACGCCAAAGCGAATCAAATCTGTCCTTCTTACTATCTCCCAATACAATTCACGTCCTCTTTCAGCCAATAATGTTTTTGGATCGTATACATTGTCTGGATTTACCAGTGACATTGTAGTTAATGCCGCTGCTCCTCTCGCAGAACGAAGCTCGTTTACTAAAGTTAATGCGCCGGCGTTATCAGGTGTAGATGCTCTCATTTTTGCTTCTGCTACCATTAATACTACATCCGGATACCTGAAGATCATACACCAGTTACCCGCAGTACCTCCACCATAGTTTTTACCGTTTCCGGAAAAATCAGGGATATATTTAAGTACGCGGATACCAACATCTTCTAATAACGGACCTGTCTCTTTAAGGTCAGCTGAAAAATTGGTATTAAAGATTAATGGGTTTCCTTTTCTATCTTTCACTGCAGATCCATCTGCATAATATTGTTGTCCGATTAATAGCCCCGTTCTTAAACCAGAAACGTCAGTTACACCTTTATAAAACCGGCCTCCTATTCTTTGATCCAATGCGCTATCTGCTGGTGTTTGTGTTGGAGTCCCGTTTATGCCGAATGTGTTATAAAAGTCTGCAACAGTAGAAAATCCGTTCCATCCTGATTGAGGAGCCAAAGGTTTGTATGAATTGTAGTGCAAAGTGGACCACCATCTGTTATGTATACCTGAGTTATTCGTAGCAACTCCAGAGGTATTAGGGTACGCAAAAATACCTTCTTTCGATGATGAATTAGTTGCGCTGAAATTATCAAAATAATTAGCGCTGTAAGAATACTTTCCGCTATTCATAATAGCAGTACCAAGCGTAATTACTTTTTGCATATCAGCATCGTCAAAAGTGGGTGCTTCCCTATTTATAAATGCTCCTTTGTTTAAGTACAATTTCATCAACAGCATATTTGCTGCGTCTACATTGGCCAGACTCATTCCATTTGAAGCCGGTAAATCTGTGATAATTGCATTTAATTCATCAATAATAAAATTTACCGCACTATCTCCTGAATATACTTTTGGAGCATTGAGCAAATCATCACCAGGATTTCTGAAGGGATATTGCCCAAAAAGATCAAGTAACTGATATAACGACAATGCTCTTAGAAATCTTGCTTCCGCAGCCTGGGCTTTAGTAGGGTTAAATGCAAGCACATTTGTAGCATCGAAATTGAGTTTATTTAAAGAGTTGAACTGATTAATAATAATATCAATGCCATCAGCACCAAAAGAATGCTGTTTAAGCGCACGCCATTTACCATTGTCATCCCAATCGCCAGCCCTTGTAGGTACAACACATTCGTCGGCTGTAACTTCTTCTAAAGCAAGAATATTTCCCGGATCAGAAT
Organism: Agriterribacter sp.; assembly: GCA_044223805.1. GTDB lineage: Bacteria > Bacteroidota > Bacteroidia > Chitinophagales > Chitinophagaceae > Agriterribacter. Next base: position 1,061 of record JBGALP010000260.1, on the reverse strand, counting down.
AAGGACCACCAACATCATTATACGCAGTTTGTAACAAAAGCTGTGTTCCGTTAGATCCAAGTGCATTTGATGCTTGTTCATTAGTTAAGGTGCTATTTAAATTCTGATCAAGCTTGGTGCAACTTGTAGTAAAAGCAGCAACAACAAATACTGCTGAATACTGAATCAATTTATACAAATTCATAATTTCTTTTTTTAATATTTATAATGACATATTAAAGCCAAAACTTAATATCCTGGGCGTTGGATAAGGTATGTATTCAATGTTTCTTGAAGGATATCCATTATTATTTTTGTCAACATTTACTTCCGGATCAAAACCTGTGAACTTGGTAATTACAAAAAGATTTGTTCCGTTTACAAACACATTCAAATTTCTAACATATTTTCCCACGTCACCAAATGCATAGTTAAGGGTAGCATTTCTTAATTTGAGGAAATCACCTTTTTCCAGATATCTACTTGATACCGCTACACTTGAGTTTATATTTTCAGGAGATCCAATAATAGAAGCATCTACATTTTTACCATTCTGAAGGTTGCTGATGTTGGTAACACTGTTGAAGGTATTATTATAAATGTAGAATCCTGAGGCACCGCCTGCATTAAGAGATAATGACAACTTTTTATAAGTTAGAGTGGTGCTGAATCCAAATATGTAATGGGGGTTAGGATCTTTCTGGAAAGTCGGATCATTTGCAATAATCTGCTGACCGTTCTGATCGAAACCACCAAATTGTTTAAGGTAGAAAATATTGGTAGGATGATTGTTACCAATTACCTGCGCAAATGTACCAGATACCCCTTGTCCGCTAACTGCAGCGGTAAGAATATCTGCCTGGTTAAAGTCCTTCAACATGTTTTTATTGTATGCAATGTTGAAAGCAGCGTCCCAGGTAAATTTCTTGTTTTGTACTATAGCTGCTCCTATCGAAAATTCAACCCCCTTGTTAGTCAAGTGAGCTGGAAGATTGATAAAAAATATAGAAGCTGGAGCTGGTTGTATGGCAGTGCTTTGGAACAATATATTAGTGGTGTTTTTATTGTAGTAGTCAATCGAA
>JBGALP010000259.1:0-6602 GCA_044223805.1 Agriterribacter sp. | reverse complement strand
CTTCTTCATTGCCAGGTATATCGTTTTCTTTCGGCATAACCGTTAAAAGCAGCAATTCATCTATTGCTGTACCGCGCATTAAACCCTCTGCAATATTTGAAGCGTGCTGTACTGCAGTTTTTTGTCTTGTTAAGTCTAATTCAAGATGATATAATTCTTTTATATACTTTTTTACCTTCTGTTTTACCTGCATTTCTTTTTTATGCTGCCTTAGGGAATCAAGCAATTCATCTAAAGACTTTGTAAAATAGGCGCTTGCTGCTCCTACGCGTTCATGTAATTTTGAGTAAGCATCGGGTGCAGTTTGCTGCAATAAGCCCTGTAGTTGCCTGTCAAATTTTTCACTGACTTCTTTCATTTGCGTGAACGATGATAATAAGCGCTGCGCCCACAATACCGATTCATTTTTATCGGGAATAAGTCTGTGTGCATAATCATCATAATGCTGGCTTATACGCTCGCCCAGTTTAATACAATTAAAAGCATTGGTTAAGGAACGGGATAAATACAGGCGCTGCTCCTGTTCTAATGTTTGTTGCAGTTCATCTTCCTGTTTTTCTATTTTCGCGAAAGCCAATACTCTTTCATCTGTGTGAATACTTTGCGGATGAATGCGCGAATACAATACCAGCCCGTCTAAGGAGGTTAGCCTGCTCAATGCCACGTATACCTGTCCCGGCGCAAAAGAAGCCCCAGCGTCAATAATGGCTTTCGTAAACGTTAGTCCCTGGCTTTTGTGAATAGTTATTGCCCAGGCAAGTCTTATAGGATATTGTACAAACTTTCCCAATTCTTCTTCATCAACCTGGTCCTTCTCTTTGTTATAGTTGTATCGTATGTTTTTCCAGGTTTCCTTTTCAATCTGCACTTCGTTTTCTTCACCAGGGAATTTTACAAAAATGTCTTTTACATTTATCCTGCTTATGATGGCTATCTTACCATTATAATATCTCCTGAACTCACCTTTGTCATTTTTAATAAACATTACCTGGGCTCCTTCTTTTAGCCTGATTGTTTTTTCGGCAGGCAAAGCCCGCTCATTAAAATCGCCGGTAACGTCACCATCAAACAAAAATGTTTTGCCATTTAATTTATCTAACTCCTGCTGGTTAATGTTGTCGGCACGGGCATTATGCGTAGTAAGGGTTATATAGTTATCTTCCTTCAGCGGTTCAAAGCCAGGAAAATAATGCTTGTGCAAACGTTCAAGGTCAGCCGAAGTAGCAATATTGTTACGGATATTGTTGAGTATGTTGATGAACTCAGTTTCGTTTTGCCGGTATATTTTTTTTAGTTCAAGATAGAGTGGTGGCGATTGGCGCAATGCTACCGCATCGAAAAAGAAAGGACTCGTATATACCTGCTGTAATATTTCCCATTCGTGATTTTGCACAACAGGTGGCAATTGAAACAGGTCGCCTATATATAACATTTGTACGCCACCAAAAGGTTCCAGCAGCCTGCGGCGAAAATGGCGTAGTATGGTATCAACCGCATCCAGCATATCTGCCCGTAGCATACTCACTTCGTCTATCACCAGCAATTCCAGCTCCTGCAGCAGTTCTCTTTTTTCACGATTGAATCTAAGATTTTTAAAAAGCGTATGCTCATTGGTAGCATTACTTGCAGCAGCAGTATGTAATATGGGAAGGTATGGCCCCAAAGGCAACTGAAAAAATGAATGGAGGGTTGTTCCTCCGGCATTGATGGCAGCCACACCCGTAGGCGCTACAATCGCCATTTTTTTGTTGCTGTTTTCTTTAATGTATTTTAAGAAAGTGGTTTTACCGGTGCCGGCTTTACCGGTAAGAAATATATGCTTGCCTGTATGCTGTACAAACTGTAGTGCCTGCTGAAAGTGAATATTAGAAGTGTCGTAATTACTCATGTTTTACAAAGGCTAAGCTATTAAAGAAATGGATACGGGATTGAATGGATTTTAAAGATACTGTTTTCGGGAAGTTTGCGTATGAAGGCGGGCTAATTTTTGTAGCTTGCCCAAAATAATACAGCGTGCGATATTTTCTTTTTATTTCATTGTTTTTATTGATTCAGGTGGCTTATGCGCAGGAAAAACCTATCCGGTTAATTGTTCGTGGCGATGATATGGGGTTTTCGCACAGCGGAAATGAAGCGCTCATTAAAGTATATAAGCAAGGTATTGAAAAGTCTATTGAAGTAATTGTGCCATCACCATGGTTTCCTGAGGCGGTAAAAATGCTGGCGCAGAACCCGGGAGTTGATGTAGGAATTCATCTTTGCCTGAGCAGCGAGTGGGACAATATTAAATGGCGACCGGTTTCATATTCTCCAAGTTTAACCGATAGTAATGGTTATTTTTTTTCTATGATTTGGCCAAGTAAAAATTACCGTGGACAATCGCTGAAAGAAAATGCGTGGATGCTGGCGGATGTTGAAAAAGAGTTCAGGGCACAAATAGAACTGGCATTGGAGCATATTCCCCGCATCAGTCACGTATCCGCGCACATGGGTTGTACAGATATCAGCGATGATGTAAAAGCGCTCACGAAAAAACTTGCTGCTGAATATCATATCAATATTGATCTGGGTGAGGCAGGCGTGAAAGGAACAGGATACAAGGGTGCGTCTAAAACTTTGCAGGAAAAGAAAACTTCATTTATAGCGATGCTCAATTCACTGGAACCAGGTAACACCTATCTTTTTGTTGATCATCCCGCATTGAATACACCGGAGCTGCAGGCAATACATCATATCGGCTATGAAAATGTAGCGGAAGACAGGCAAGGTGTTACAGACTTGTGGACCGACCCTAAAATTATCGCATTAATTAAACAGAAAAAAATACAACTGATCAGTTATAAAGAAGTTGTAGCATCGAAGTAAGGTGAAAGGTGAGAGGACAAACGTGAGATTTTTGGTTTATCGTTTATCGTCTAACGTTCACTCCTACAGTTGAGGATAATGCGCAGCAACATCATCCAACACCAATACCCAATCGTGTCCATAACCTGAATCGGGCGGTGTAAATATATTTTCTTTACTATTAACAACACTACCAATATCAGTACGTTCGCCGTTGCGGGGATTATACCAACATGCTCTGAGCATACCTCCCCTTATCTTTCGGGGAAGCACCGTTATAGATTTGCCCGCTGCTGTATATACAAACATATAATCCTTTCCTCTTGTTGCCTGTATTCTTTCTGCTGCAGTTAAATTATTTTCTTTAATAGAAGATTGATCAGGGATACGATCAGGCATTGGACGTGATTCGATTAACTTCCTTATATATTTCATTTGTTCGGCACCAGGTAAGGTCAACGCATCAGTCCACGCAAAATGCGGACCATTAACCGGCTCCACTTTTGGCGAATACATCTGCCATATATCGTGGCAACCATAGGTGTGCCCGAATGCGCCGGCAAACAAATCGAGGTAGGCAGACTTACGTACATCATATGCGCTTGATGTGCCCAGGTCTTTTACATTAAAACAAACGGGATGATCTTCGTAAATAGGTTCGCCGTCCATCACCGGTTTGTAAGGCTGCATGTTATATACCTTTTGTATTCTATCGTACACTTTTTCATCTCTGCAATGCCCAGTTTGAAACATATTAAAACTGAGCCAGGATTCTTTATGAAACCATTGCGCAGAGCCCAGTTGATTAGGCTGTGTATGAAAGCTGATTATTGCTTTATTATTGGTGGCTTTCATTATAGCGTTGCCCATGGCATTCCACACTTTAATATCTTTTTCGCGGGGAACCCTATCTCCACCAAGTATCCATAATATGTTTGTTTTGTTTTTATACCGCGTAGCTATCCAGTTTGCGTACGCTGCCCCATTCTGCTCATTAAAAATTTCAGGACCCTTTCCCCATCTGTCTTTAAAAACTTTGTCTCCCCAGGTTGGCAGCAATGCTATGTTAATATGATATTCATTGGCTTTATCAATAATGTAATCTACATGCTGAAAATATTTTTCATTGGGTTGTGCGGGATCATCATTGATCAGCGGCGTGTCGCCGTTGGCGTTAGGTGTATGCAGTCCGTCCATTTCTGCCAATACTACAGCCTGTATCACGGTAAACCCCTGCTCGCTTCTTTTTTTAAGATAAGTATCTGCCTCTTCGCGGTTAAGACGATGAAACAGTTCCCACCCCGTATCGCCCAGCCAGAAAAATGGGTTGCCGTCTTTTAATAGAAAACGCTGATTATCGCTGATGCTGAACTGCGAAAAAGATGATGAAGTTATCATCCACATAAAAATAACAGCGGATAGTCTTTTCATAATACGACAAGTTGCATTTGCAAAAAGCTATAGGGTAGAAGGCGTAGGGTGTAAGGAAATACATGGTTCAGGTTACAGATTACGGATTTTCTTTTTTTATGCCCTATACCTTACACCCTACTCCTTAACAATAATGATGGCTGAAAGCTCATAGCTCAAGGCTTTTTCGCCGCCAACTCATTCGCCTTTACACCATTCGATGGTACATTATCATAAATAATTGCCAACCCTGCCCTGAAATTATGCTCTGAAGAAGGATTGACTATTTTCAATTTCACTTCGTGTGTGCCTTTAGGTAAGTCGTATTTCCAGCACAGATCATACCTGCGAGTAGTATAACTTGTGGGGAGCTGTGGTGTTTCTATCAGTTTGCCATCCACATACAGTTCCGTATTAAAAACAAAAGATGAGTTATTTCCCCATTCAGCCGTTTCTCCTCTCAAAGCAAAGCCAGTACCCGTATAACTAAAACTTAGTTCATCCTTTTTGTCATTCCATGTTGCAGGTATAGTATTTACGGGATATAGATCAGGGAAACTTCTTTCAAATGCCACAGCCCTGGGTTGCTGTATTTTAATAGTGATCATATCCCCATTAATTTTACCCCCATTTTTTTCAATATTCTGCAAAGCGTGTTTCATCCCGGTTTCATATACTTTGTTTAAACTCATGGTGGTGTATTTGAAATCAATATCTTCCGCTTCTTTCAGCCCCATTTTCCAATAGGCAGGAATTTTATTATACCCTAACACGGTGCCGAGTATGCCCCCCGCAGATGATGGATTGCAATCCGCATCCTGTCCACATCTTGTTGTAATTTCAAGCGTTTGCGTAAAATCGCCTTTGCCATATAGTAGTCCTATTACCACATAAGCCGCGTTTACAGTAGCATCAATATTAAATGGCACAAATATGCCTTCCGGACAGCCAATATCATTCGCCCATTTTTTTTGTACTTCCAGCCAGGTTTGTTTCCAGTCATTGGGGTATTTTTTATGCCAGTCAATAACATCGCGGATGCATTTATAAAAATCGCTTTGCTGCGGAATGGTTTTGAGCGCTTCGTTTACTATATAATTAATATCGTTCGATGTAAATGCAAGTGTATACATAGCGCCTACGTATACGCCACCATACCAGCCATTGCCATAGTTCATTATATGTCCTATTTTATCGCTGATAACAGAAGCTGTATTAGGCATGCCTGGGCTCATCAGTCCTGCAAAATCACTCTCAATCTGGTAGTCTATGCAATCTGCATGAGGATTATTCATCCAGTGTCCGCTCATAGGGGCTTTAATGCCATGCAGAATATTATACCTGCCGGCCTGGTTGGCGTGCCACAGCATATAGTCCGCATGTGCGTAAGCGTTAGCAAACGAATCAACAGGAGCGTTCAACCCGTATTTTTCAAATATGTCCACAAAAGTCAGATCCATATACAAATCATCGTATAGCCCCGGGTTGTTTACCATTGTTTTTTTAAGATAACCATCATACCATTTCAACGGCTGGTAATCTCCAATAAAAGTTCCGTTGTATTGAAACTCATACGGACCCCCAAAAGTTACTCCAATAGTTTGGCCTGCCCAACCACCCATAATTTTATCTCTGAGCTTTTCTTTACTTATAGTGATGATGGATGCCGTTTGCGCGTAAGACTGAGTGACGCCCAATATACTTACAGAGAGTGACCAGATAAACAGTGTAAAGGATCTTACATTTTTCATATTGCTTTATTAACAGCGATGATGGAAATAGTATCTGTGTGAACATGAAAATACAGAATTATTCCTTTTCCTGTACGGTGTGTTTATATCCGCTGCAGCCTATCCACCTTTCCGGCACGTGAAGACCAGTGCCAGAGCGCATGCCCGGTACCTGTCTCACGTGCCATTGCCAGGTTATCACAATATTCAAACCGATTATTGTTTTCACGGAAAATGGTAAAGCCAGATTTTTTTCTTTATTTCTATTGCATTCCGGGTTTATGTAACATGGTATTCATCCCGTATTGTATCATATATAAAAAAGCGCAGCAGGATAAATACATTTTGGAATGTGATCCGAAACACGCGCCTGAAGGCTTATCTGACCGTTACCCGTTAAAGGCTTTATATCTTAATCATATTCCGCGAAACGTGAGAAGACAAACGAGAACGTGAATAGTGAATGGTGAATCAATGTCGTTGACTTAAAAGCTGTTTTCATATCCCAGCGGGATATTATGTCGGTAGAATAAAAAATAAATCAGGTTTTCGTTCCAGAGGAACGTTTTGTGCGAATGCCCACAAGGCGTTCCGCTGGAACGCATAAAACATTTTGAT